>NZ_JARAVK010000117.1:0-28803 GCF_033792765.1 Streptomyces sp. PA03-6a
GGGGTTAAGGCTCCCAGTAGACGACTGGGTTGATAGGCCGGATGTGGAAGCCCAGTAATGGGTGGAGCTGACCGGTACTAATAAGCCGAGGGCTTGTCCATAGGTTGCTCGCGTCCACTGTGTAGTTCTGAAACAACGAACCGTTGGTTCGACAGTTTCATAGTGTTTCGGTGGTTATAGCGTTAGGGAAACGCCCGGTTACATTCCGAACCCGGAAGCTAAGCCTTTCAGCGCCGATGGTACTGCAGGGGGGACCCTGTGGGAGAGTAGGACGCCGCCGAACAATTATTAGCCTCAGCCCCTGAGTTTCGACTCGGGGGCTGAGGCTTTTCTGCGTTGTCCCCGAAAACGTGCCGGGCCGGCCGGATCCGGTGCCCGACTACAGTGGGGCGGTGCGCTACGACCTGGTCATCTTCGACAACGACGGCGTGCTCGTGGACAGCGAGCCGATCGCCAACCGCATCCTGGCGGGCCTGCTGACAGAGTTGGGCCACCCCACCACGTACGAGGAGTCCGTCCGCGACTACATGGGCTCCGCGATGCACCGCGTCCACGACCTCGTTGCCGAGCGCACGGGGCAGCGGCTGCCGGAGGACTTCGACGCCACGTACTACGCACGGGTCTTCGAGGGCTTCCGGCGTCAACTGGAGCCGGTGCCGGGCGTGGCGACCGTGCTGGGGAAGCTGGCGGCGGACGGGGTGGCGTACTGCGTCGCGTCCTCGGGCAGCCACGAGCGGATCCGGGTGGCGCTGAAGAAGACCGGACTGTACGGGTACTTCGACGAGGAGCGGATCTTCAGCGCCCAGGACGTCGGGCGCGGGAAGCCGGCACCCGACCTGTTCCTGCACGCGGCGCGCACGATGGGCGTGGCGCCGGAGCGGTGCGCCGTGGTGGAGGACAGTCCGCTCGGGGTGCAGGCCGCGGTGGCGGCCGGGATGGACGCGTACGGCTTCACGGCGATGACGCCGGCGGAGAAGCTGGCGGGAGCGGGCGCCGGGGCGCGGGAGTTGTTCGCGGACATGGCGGAGCTGCCCGCGAAACTGTTCGTGTGATCGACCTACCCGTCCGTAGCCCGCGGCCCTACGCTGCACGCTCATGGACGGCATCGACGGCGGATTGCGCCACGGACGGGCCTCGTTGGCCGTCAGTTTCTTCGCGCAGGGGGCGGCGTTCGCGCTGCTGGTGACCCGGATCCCGGCGCTGCAGGACCGTTACGGCATCAGTGACGCGCTGCTGCCCGTGTTCCTGGCCGCGGTGCCCGTCCTGGCGGGCGTGGGCAGCGTCGTCACCGAGCACCTGGTCAAGCGGGTGCGGCCGAGCGTGGTGCTGCGCTGGGTGCAGCCCGTGGTGTGCCTGGCGCTGCTGGGCGCCGGCGCAGGGGACGCGTTGTGGCAGCTGGCGACGGCGCTGGCCGTCTTCGGGATATGCGTCGGCGCCCTGGACGCGTCCATGAACATGCTCGGGGTGAGCCTGCAGCGCGCGTACGGGCGCAGCATCATGCTGGGCTTCCACGCCGCGTACAGCTTCGGCGGCATTCTGGGGGCGTCGCTGGCCTGGGCGGGGGCGCACTGGCACCTGTCGTTGGCGGTGCTCTACGGGCCGGTGGTCGCGGTGCTGATCCCGCTGACGCTGGTGGGCAGTCGCTGGTACGTCGACCAGAAGGCCGATGTCCCGGACGGGCAGGACGCGGTGGCCTCGCCGGCCGCGACCGCGGTGACGATGCGGCTGCTGCTCCCGCTCTGCATGGTGATGGCCTTCGCGTACATCGGGGACTCCACCGTCTCCAACTGGAGCGCGAAGTACCTGCAGGACGTGCTCGGCAGCTCCGAGCAGTTGGCGACGGTCCCGTACAACGTCTACATGGTCACCACGCTCCTGGGCCGCGCGGTCGGCGACCTCGGGGTGCGGCGGTTCGGGGCGGCGGCGGTGGTGCGCGCGGGCGCGCTGGTGGCGGCGGCGGGCTTCGCGGTGGTCGCGGCCGCGCCGGGCGCGTGGGTGGGGATGGCGGGGTTCACGCTGCTGGGCCTGGGGCTGTGCGTGATCGTGCCGCAGACGTTCGCGGCCGCCGGGCGGCTCTTCCCGGGGGCGTCGGACACGGCGATCGCCCGGCTGAACATCTTCAACTACGTGGGTTTCCTGGTCGGTTCGCCCCTGGTGGGCGCGCTGGGCGACGCGTGGAGCTACCGGGGGGCGATGCTGGTCCCGATGCTGCTGGTGACGGCGACGCTGCTGTACGCCCGCTCGTTCGGGGCGGAGCCCGCCCGATACGGTGTCGACCATGAGCGGCCGCGCACAGCTGATGTGGGACGAGCAGGTAACGGGCTATGACTTCGGTCGCGGCCACCCGATGGACCCGGTGCGGCTCGCACTGACCATGGGGCTGGTCCGGGCCTTCGGTCTGGACCGGGCGGTGACCGTGGCCGCGGCCCCCGCGGCCGGCGATTCGACGCTGCGCCTGGTGCACGACGCGGAGTACGTGGCGGCGGTGCGCCGCGCCTCCGCCGACCCCAAGGGCATGACGGAACTGGCGTACGGCCTCGGCACCGAGGACACCCCGGCGTTCGAGGGCATGCACGAGGTCTCGGCGCTGATCGCGGGCCAGTCGGTGGGGGCGGCCGAGGCGGTGTGGCGCGGCGAGGTGACGCACGCGGTGAACTTCGCGGGCGGGCTGCACCACGCGATGCCCGGGATGGCCTCCGGGTTCTGCGTCTACAACGACGCCGCGCTGGCCGTCGCCCGGCTGCTGGAGCTGGGCGCGGAGCGCGTCGCGTACGTGGACGTGGACGTGCACCACGGGGACGGCGTCCAGACGGCCTTCTGGGACGACCCGCGCGTGCTGACGATTTCGCTGCACGAGCACCCGCGCACGCTCTTCCCGCAGACCGGCTGGCCGGAGGAGACCGGCGGCCCGGAGGCGCAGGGCGGCGCGGTGAACGTGGCGCTGCCGGCCGGCACCGGGGACGAGGGCTGGCTGAGGGCGTTCGACGCGGTCGTCCCGGAGCTGCTCGCGGCCTTCCGGCCGCAGGTGCTGGTGACCCAGCACGGCGCGGACACGCACTTCGAGGACCCGCTGGCGCATCTCGCGGTGAGCCTGGACGCGCAGCGGGCGGTGGCGGAGGCGCTGCACGCCCTGGCGCACGAGCACGCCGAGGGCCGCTGGGTCGCCCTGGGCGGGGGCGGTTACGCGGTGGTCGACGTGGTGCCCCGGACGTGGACGCACCTGGTGGGCATCGCCGCCGGGCAGCCGGTCGCGCCGGAGGCGGCGACGCCCGAGGAGTGGCGGGCGGAGGTGTACCGCAGGACGCGGCAGATGGGGCCGCTGCGGATGACGGACGGCCGGGACGCGGCGTTCACCGGGTTCCACGACGCGGGGTACGACCCGGCGGACCGGCTGGACCAGGCGATCCTGGCGACCCGGCGGGCGGTCTTCCCGCTGCACGGGCTGCTGCCCTAGGTGTACCCGGCCAGGCCCCGGGCACGGCCGGGCCCGGCGAGGAGTGGTCAGGCGCCGGCCCGCAGCAGTTCCGCCGCACGTTCGGCGATGGCGTAGACCGTGGCGTTGGTGTTGGCCGAGACCGGGGCCGGCATCACCGAGGCGTCGGCCACGCGCAGGCCGTCGACACCGCGCACCCGCAGGGCGGGGTCGACGACGGCGTACGCGTCGGTGCCGATGCGGCAGGTGCCCGCGTAGTGGTTGTAGGAGCGCAGGTTGCGGCCGAGGTAGGCGCGCAGCTCGGTGCCGCCGGTGGTGTCCGGGCCGGGGAGGACCTCCTCGCCGTACCAGTCCGCCAGCGCGGGGCCGGCGGCGATCTCCCGGGCCGCGTCCAGGCCCCGCACCATGGTGTCGAGGTCGCGGATGTCGGCGTAGTAGCGGGGGTCGATGAGCGGTGGGGCGCCGGGGGCGGTGGTGGAGAGCCGGACCGTTCCGTGGCCGTACGGCGCCATGAGGGCGACCATGATCGTCCAGCCTTCGCCGACGGCCGGTCCGGGCAGGCTCTCCTCGCGGATCGGGACGTCGACGACCTGCAACTGCACGTCGGGGCCCGGTGCGTCGGGCCGGGTGCGGATCAGGCCCTGGACCTCGCCGTGGTTGTTGGCGCCCGGCGGGACGGGGCGGGGGGCCCGTACGACGACGCCGCAGACCACGTGGTCCAGCAGGTGGGAGCCGACGCCGGGCAGGTGCACGGCGGTGGGGATGCCCCAGTGGCGCAGGTGGTTGCGGGGGCCGATGCCGGAGAGCATGAGCAGTTGCGGGGTGCCGACCGCGCCCGCGGCCAGGACCACCTGCCCCGACGGGGAGCAGCGGGCGGTGCGCAGTCCGCCGTCCACGGCGTACTCCACGCCGGTGCAGCGGTCGCCGGCCAGGAGGACCCGGTGCGCCAGGGCCCCGGTCAGCACGTGCAGGCCCGGCCGGTGCCGTGCCGGGCGCAGGTAGGCCGTGGCGGCGTCCTGGCGTACGCCGTCGGCGATGCTGAGGTCGCCCCAGCCGAACCCCTCCTCCAGGCCGCCGGCGAGGTCGCCCGCCTCGGGGTGGCCGGCGTCGACGGCTGCGCGCAGGAAGTCCCGGGCGACGGGGTGACGGTCGGTGGCGGGGCCGACCCGCAGGGGTCCTTCCATGCCGCGCAGTTCCGGGTCGCGGCCCGGGACGCCGGTGAGGTCCTCACTGCGGCGGAAGCAGGGCAGCAGGTCGTCCCAGCCCCAGCCCTGCGCGCCCTCGGCGGCCCAGGCGTCGTAGCCGGAGCGGTGGCCGCGCAGGAAGTTCATGGCGTCGATGGCCGAGCTGCCGCCCAGGCCGCGGCCGCGGGGCCACGGCACGGCGAGGCCGGTCCCGGTCTGCGGCACGGTTCGGTCTGCCCAGTCCAGGGGGGTGCCGAGCAGGCCGGGCCAGGCCGCGGGGACGGAGACCTCCGGAGGGTGGGCCGCCCCGCCGGCCTCCAGGAGCAGCACGCGGGCCGCGTCGTCCTCGGAGAGGCGGGCGGCGAGCACGCACCCCGCGGATCCCGCCCCCACCACGACGTAGTCGAACTCGCCCGCATCGGCGGAGGTGTCGGCCACGGGGGTCCTCCCGTCACTGTCGCGCGCTATGTCCGCATTGTACGGAGGGTTTCGCCGGGCACGCCGACCCGAACGGCCGCCCCTCGGGAGTGACGTCCGGGCCGTTCCGGCACGTGAGGGGGGCGGGGGAGGCCACCATCGGCGCGTGGTGACTGTTGCCGCGCTGCGGGCGCATCTGGTGGGGGCGGGGATCGCGGGGGTCGTGACGACACCGCGGGAGAAGAGCCTGCGCAGCTATCGGCTGTTCGCCGCGGGTGATCCGCGGCAGACGCTGGGGCTGGAGCCGGCGCGGGCTTGGACGCAGTCCGGTCTCCTGCGGTTGATGGCCGACCGATGTGGGGTTTCGCCTGACCCGGGGCACACTTCCGGGCAGGATGTGATCGACCCGGACCGCACGCTCGCGGGGCTCGAGGCCTTCGCCGGCCGGCTGAAGGAGGCCGCGGGGCGCAGGGAGCCCGTCCTCATCGGTACTGGTCACCCGCATCGGCTGCTCGGCTTCTACGCCGGATTGGCGGCCGGGCTGTCGGCGGCGGGATGTCCCGTCCTCACCCCATCGCATGGCCGATGTATCGACATGGCGACGCAATTCGGCCTACGCACGTACAACCTCTGGTACGTAGGGGGCGTCGCGACGGTCCGCGATGCGCCGGGTGAGGGCGCCCGTGGTGCGCCGGCGGTACACACGCACTCCCCGCTCCCGGTTCGGGCCGCGCTGGCCGGTGCGGCAGGACGCGGGGGACTGCTGCCGAGCCTCGTGGTGGGAGACCACGGCTGGGTCTGCGGAGCAGGTCAGCTGGGCATCGAGGCCATCGGGCTGGCCGATGCGGACGACCCCGCGGTCTTCGTCGCCGAGGCGGAGGGCAGGGTTTCGGTCGTGGTTCCGCTTGATGACGCTGTGCGGTCCGATTACTACCGACCGCTTACGCGCTATGTACTCAATCGAGCGTGTCTGTCACAGTAGTCAACCGATCGCTACTCCTCTTCCCCACTTGCATCACCCGCACCTAATCTGGGGAGGAGCGCACGTGCGAGAGGGAGTCACCGGAGGGGAAGCCGGTGCCCGTCATGTGCGGAAGGTTCAGGTGTGTCATGGCTTCAAGCGAGAGGCCTCTCAACGAGGTCGTGTTCCTGACCGTGGCAGAGGTCGCCGCGGTGATGCGAGTGTCCAAGATGACCGTGTACCGGCTGGTGCACAGCGGTCATCTGCCGGCGATCCGGGTGGGGAGGTCCTTCCGGGTGCCGGAGCAGGCCGTCCATGACTATCTTCGGGAGTCCTACGTGGGGGTGGGGGAAACTGCCTGACGACCGCCTCGGTTTCTACTCGGCGCTTGCGGACGGGTAGGCTGTGCCGACGTAGGTCGTGTGGGCTCGGACGCCCCGCACCGAGTGAAAACGAAGCGAGGGTAGTCGTGGGCTCTGTCATCAAGAAGCGGCGCAAGCGTATGGCCAAGAAGAAGCACCGCAAGCTGCTGAAGCGTACGCGTGTGCAGCGTCGCAACAAGAAGTAAGCGAGCTACGCGTCGCACTTCACTGCCCTCCCGCCCCCACGGACCGTGGGGGCGGGAGGGCAGTCGCGTTCCCGGGGGGACCGCCGGCCGGGCCCTCCTTGACGGTGCTCGTACGTTCGGGCGTCATCACGGCGCAACATCGAACCGATACGGTGCGTACATGCGGTGCGAGGGAAGGCGCTGATCTTGGGCAAAGTGGTGCTCGTGACCGGAGTCGCCCGCCGGCTCGGCGGCCGGCTGGTACGACGCGTGATGCGCGACCCCGACGTCGACCGGGTGATCGGGGTCGACACGATGCCGCCCCCGCACCATCTGGGCGGCGCGGAGTTCGTCCGTGCCGACATCAGGCACCCGATGATCGCGAAGGTGCTGGCGGAGCACTCGGTGGACACGGTGGTCCACATGGACGTCAGCGGCACGCTGCCCGGCCGCAGCAGCCGGACCGCGGTCAAGGAGACCAACGTCATCGGCACGATGCAGCTGCTGGGCGCCTGCCAGAAGGCCCCGACGGTGCGCCGCCTGGTGGTGAAGTCCACGACGAGCGTGTACGGCTCGGCGCCCCGTGACCCGGCGGTCTTCACCGAGTCCATGCCGCCCAAGTCGCTGCCCAGCGGCGGCTTCGCGAAGGACGCGGTGGAAGTCGAGGGATACGTACGCGGCTTCGCACGGCGTCGCCCGGACGTTGCCGTATCGGTTCTGCGGTTCGCCAACATCCTCGGCCCGCGGGCCGACACCCCGCTCGCCGAGTACTTCGCGCTGCCGGTGCTGCCGACCGTGCTCGGCTACGACCCGCGGCTGCAGTTCGTGCACGAGGACGACGTCGTCGACGTCCTGATGCTGGCCCTGCGCGACGAGCGCAACGGGACGATCAACAGCGGCACGTTCAACATCGCAGGTGACGGAGTGCTCCTGCTGTCGCAGACCGCGCGACGGCTGGGGAAGCCCACGGTGCCGGTGCTGCTGCCCGCCGTCACCTGGGTGGGGCAGATGCTGCGCACCGCCGGCGTCACCGACTTCTCGCGCGAGCAGATCCGGCTGCTCACCCACGGCAGGGTCGTGGACACCACGCAGATGCGCGAGACGCTCGGCTTCACCCCGAAGTACACCACCGCCGAGACCTTCGGCGACTTCGCCCGCAGCCACGGCCCCGGCCTGCTGCCGCCGGACCGGCTCGCCGAGGCCGTCGACCGGCTCGCCGCGCTGGTCCCCGCGGGCGGCCCCCGAGGACTGAGCTCGTGAGCAATGCTGCGAGGAGGAACCGCACCATGGCGGACGCCAAGGTCATCCCGTTCGACGAGGACACCCGGACGCGGAGGGGGGCGCCGCGGTCGCGCGGGCGGGCCGCGGCCCGCGGAAAGGCGGGCGGCGACACCGGGAACGCGGTGGCCGCGCTGCCGGTGGAGGAGCGGGCCGTGCGCGTCGCCGCGGAGCCCGACGCCGTCCAGGACGCCGTGACGGCCTCCGCGGACACCCCCGGCACCGATGGTGCCGGTGAGGCGTCCGAGGGCGCGCAGGCGGCGGCGGAGGGCGCTGAGCGGCACCCCGGCACACCGGGCGGCCCGCTGGTCGCCGCGCTCGGCTCGGCCGCGGACCGGCTGCTGGGCGGGCCCTGGGAGCGCCGGGTGGCGCACGGGCTGGCCTTCCTGCGCCGCCGGATCACCGGCGACTACGAGGTCGACGACTTCGGCTACGACGAGGAGCTCACCGACCAGGTCCTGATGTCGCTGCTCCGGCCGCTGTACGAGTCGTACTTCCGGGTCGAGGTGAAGGGCATCGAGAACATCCCGGCCGAGGGCGGTGCCCTCGTGGTGGCCAACCACTCCGGGACGCTGCCGATGGACGGGCTGATGATGCAGGTCGCCGTCCACGACCACCATCCCGCGGGGCGGCACCTGCGACTGCTGGCGGCGGACCTGGTGTTCGTGCTGCCGCTCGTCAACGAGCTGGCCCGCAAGGCCGGGCACACCCTCGCCTGCGCGGAGGACGCCCAGCTGCTGCTCGAACGCGGCGAGGTGGTCGGCGTGATGCCCGAGGGCTTCAAGGGGCTCGGGAAGCCCTTCTCGGAGCGCTACAAGCTGCAGCGCTTCGGGCGGGGCGGCTTCGTCGCGACCGCGCTCAAGACCGGGGTGCCGATCGTCCCGTGCTCGATCGTGGGCGCGGAGGAGATCTACCCGATGGTCGGCAACGCCAAGACGGTGGCCCGGCTGCTGGGCTTCCCGTACTTCCCGGTGACGCCGACGTTCCCGTGGCTGGGGCCGCTGGGCATGGTGCCGCTGCCGACGAAGTGGACGATCCAGTTCGGCGAGCCGATCCCTACGGACGGTTACGCGCCGGAGGCGGCCGAGGACCCGATGCTGGTCTTCAACCTGACCGACCAGGTACGCGAGACCATCCAGCACACCCTCTACAAGCTGCTGGTGCAGCGCCGCTCGGTCTTCTTCTGAGGCTTCGGGCCGTGTGTCCGGGAGCCGGACACACGGCGGTGGGCCGGGGCATGGCGCCCCGGCCCACCGCCGTGAGGTCCCCGCTCAGTCGCCCCGGTCGTCCTCGGCGCTGAGCCCGAGGCCCGGGAGCAGCCCGGGCAGCAGCGGCGGGAGGGTGACCGACGGCTGGGTGCCGTCGCCGCCCGAGGTGCTGCCGGTCGGCGTGGGGTCGAGCAGATCGCCGGTGCCGCCGATGAGGCCGCTGTCCGAACTGCGCGACGCCGAAGGACTGGCCTTGTCGTCTCCGCGCTCGTCGGCGGACCCGCTCGCGGAGCCGCTGACCGAGGGCGAGGGCCCGCGGGTGCCGCTCGCGGAGCGGTCGCCGCTGCCCGGGACGCCGCGGCCGTCACCGTGGCCGGAGCCGGTGGAGGGCGGCAACAGCCTCTGCAGCGGGGCCACTTCGTCCTCTATGGCGTCGAAGACGGAGGTGACCTTGTTGCCCACGTCGTCGAGCCGGGAGGGGAGCTTGCCGCGCAGCTCGGTCCAGCCCTTGCGGTGGTTGCTGGAGAACGCGGAGAGCGTCTCGATCGGCTGCAGCGACCCGTCCTTGCGGTACGCGGCGGCGAGCAGCCGGTGGCCCTCGGAGGCCTCCTGCTGCATCCCCGACAGCGCCCTGCGGATCTCGCCCACCGACTCGTCGTCGAGCTCGCCACCCCGGCCGCGTTCCATGAGGCGGCGCGCCTCCTGGAGCCGGGTGGAGGCGAGGTCGAGGTAGACCTTGCCGCGGTCGGCGTCGTCGTCGGCGAGGTTGAGGCGCATGTCCTCCATGCCCCGTTTGAGGCCGTAGAGGGTGTCGCCGGGCAGCGCGTCCGTGCTCGCGGCGGCGACGCCGCCGAGGGCGCCGGCCGCCACACCGACGGAGAGGCCGCCGGCGGCGAGCCTGCGCGACCACGCGGAGCGCGGCTTCAGCTTGCCGAGACCGCGGCCGTCGGCGCGGTGCGCGCCCCGGCCGCCGTCGCGTTGTACGGGAACCGTCAGGGTGCCGTCGGCGAGCGCGGCCTCCATGGCGGCGATCAACTGGGCACGCTGGACGGTCTTGGTCTCCGGGTCCAGCGTCGGTCGCGGTACGTCCCGCAGGGCGTCCGCCAGGGCCAGGAACGTGCCCTGGCCCGGATCCGCATGCCGGTCCGCGGCGTGGGCGCCGTGCTGTACGCCGGCACCCGTCTGGGGGCCTTCGCCCTCGAGGGCGTCGGCGAAGGCGTTAGCCCGCCGGTGCGCCGTTGGATTCGCGATCACGGGCGGCACCTCCTCTCGTCATCCACCTCGACTCCCCGTAGTGCCTTCAAGGTTGTGCACCTTGAGCCTTTCCACCCAATCGAGTGATCGGAAGCGGGCAGAGCACGGCATTGGGGGGTCCGCATGTGATGCAACGAGTGCCGCCCGAGTTGGGTTACGCAGTCATGATGATCGGACCGTGGAGGCAGTCGCAAGATGAAGATCCATCCATTGCGCTATCGCGCGTCGTCGGGGAGGAGCCGGGCGAGGGTCCGTACGGCGCGGTACTGCAAGGTCTTGATCGCGCCCTCGTTCTTGCCCATGATGCGGGCCGTCTCGGCGACCGAGAGCCCCTGCAGGAAGCGCAGCGTCACGCACTCCTGCTGCTGGGGGTTGAGCTTGCGGACGGCCCTGAGCAGCGACTCGTTGGACAGCGCCTCCAGGACGCAGTCCTCCGGGCTGGGCTCGACCTCGTTGGCGTCGAGCATCTCCCCGGTGGTCACCTCCAGCCGGAAGCGGCTGGACTTGAAGTGGTCGGCCACCAGGTTGCGCGCGATGGTGACCAGCCACGCGCCGAAGTCACGCCCCTGCCAGGTGAAGGTGCCGATGCGGCGCAGGGCGCGCAGGAAGGTCTCGCTGGTCAGGTCCTCGGCGGTGGCCTTGCCCCCGACGCGGTAGTAGATGTAGCGGTAGACGGTGTCCGAGTAGTGGTCGTAGAGGCGCCCGAAGGCCTCGGTCTCGCCGGCTTGGGCGCGCTCGACCAGGTCCATCATGCGTCCGCTGTCACTGTCGGCCGCCGGCCGGCGCGGGGTGGCGCCCGTGGACCGGTCGGCCTGCTGGGTGCTGCGGGACCGTCTGCCGACCGTGGCCCGGCCGTCGGCCAGCGCGTAGGCGCGGCCGGCGGGCGCTGCCGCCGTGGCGAGTGCGGGGACGAGCACGGCGTGCGCGGGGACGACGCGCAGCAGGTGCTCGGCCACCAGTGCGCGCAGCGTAGCCAGGCCAGAGGCGTCAACCCCGGTGTGTGGGTACACGGGACTCCCAGAGGCAGAACTTCCATCACGTGCAGTACGGAACCGTTCACCCGTCGTAGGGACGTGTGGGTACCGGCTTGCGTCTGAGGAGAATAACGCTTCGTACAGGCGACGCTACACCGAGTTGCTGAAATCGTCGGTTCCGCCCACTCTCTGGCGGAATGGTGATCGATCAATTATCGAACACCGAAACAGTGTTGACCACATAGCGTCGTGAAATGCTCGCGTGGAGAGCGTGTTGTGGCTGTGTGGCTCACCGTGAACTGACGGGGCGCCAGAGGGTGACCCGGGCGTGTCGCCCGCGTCCCTAGCGGCGGCGGCGTTGCAGGGCCATCGCGGCGGCCGCGCCGCCCGCCACGGCGCCCACGCCTGCGGCCGCCGGGATGCCGATCTTCACCGCCTTGCGGCCGGTGCGGTAATCGCGCAGCCGCCAGCCCTTTTCGCGCGCGTGTTTGCGCAGCCGCGTATCGGGATTGATCGCATATGGATGTCCGACGAGCGACAGCATCGGGATGTCGTTCGACGAATCGCTGTACGCGGCGCAGCGCGAGAGTTCGAGTCCCTCCGCGGCGGCGAGCGCCTTGACCGCCTCGGCCTTGGAGGGGCCGTGCAGCGGCTCGCCGACCAGCCGGCCGGTGTAGAGGCCGTCGACGTGCTCGGCGACGGTGCCGAGGGCGCCGGTGAGGCCGAGCCTGCGGGCGATGATCGTGGCCGTCTCCACCGGGGCGGCCGTCACCAGCCAGACCCGCTGTCCGGCGTCGAGGTGGGCCTGGGCGAGCGCGCGGGTGCCGGGCCAGATCTTGTCCGCCATGTACTCGTCGTAGATCTCCTCGCCGATGGACATGAGTTCCTCGACGCGGTGCCCCTTGATGATCGAGAGCGCGCTCTCCCGCACCTCCTGCATGTGCTCGGGGTCCTCGGACCCGGCGATCCGGAAGTACGCCTGCTGCCACGCGAAGCGCGCGAGGTCACGGCTCTGGAAGAACTTCCGCTTGTACAGGCCGCGCCCGAAGTGGAAGATCGCGGCGCCCTGCATCACGGTGTTGTCCAGGTCGAAGAAGGCGGCCGCGTGCGGATCGCCGACCACGGGGAACGCGGGGACGCCCGCCCGGTCGTCCTTCTTCTCCACGGGTGCCGCGAGCGCGGCCTCCGCCGCGGCCTCGCCGGCCAGCACGCTGCGCGCGGTGGCGGAGCGCTTACGGGGGGTGAGCCATCGCAGAGCGGCCATGGGGCGAGCATAGCCAGTCCGTTGGGCAACTCCGGTGCACCGATGGAGCAGGTGAATGAACTCCTCGCGACGAGGGTGTTACCGCGGGTCGGGAGTTGACGGAGGCAGAATGGCCGGCATGAGCCCTCTGTTCGGACGCGATGCCCGCAATGCCCGGAGAAACCCGGCGGATCGGACGGTGACGCTGATCGCCAAGCCCGGCTGCCACCTGTGCGACGACGCGCGGACGGTGATCCGCAGGGTCGTCGACGACCTGGGCGCGCGCTTCGAGGAGAGGGACATCACGCGCGACGAGGAGCTGCACGACCGGTACTGGGAGCAGATCCCGGTCGTCCTCATCGACGGGGAACAGCACACCTTCTGGCGTGTCGACGAGGGCCGGTTGCGGCGCGGGCTGGGCGCCTGAGGGCCCTGTTGCGACAGGTGGGCGATTTGCGCGTGTTCCTCTGGACGCGGGTGCTCGATTACCATCAAGGCGTTTTGTGTAGTGCGGGGGTGCGTGAGTAAGGATGGTGACTGCGTGCTCCCGGGCAGACTTCAGGCGCGCGGCGGCTTCGCCGTGGTCGATCTGGAGGCCACCGGTTCCAGTTCGCGGCGCCACCGGGTGGTCGAGCTGGCCGTGGTGCTCCTCGACAGCGAATTCGGGCACGAGGGCGAGTTCTCGACCCTCGTCGACCCCGAGGGGCCGGTCGGCCCCACCCACATCCACGGCATCGAGCCCCGCCACGTCGAGGCGGTCGGCGCACCCCTGTTCGGGCAGATCGCCCCGAGGCTGCTGGGGCTGCTGCGCGGGCGGGTGCTGGTGGGGCACAACGTCGGCTGCGACCGCGCGTTCCTGGCGGCGGAGTACGCCCGGCTCGGCGTGGAGTTCCCCGTCGTCCCCGAACTGTGCACCATGCGGATGGCCGCGCTGCGGGAGGCCGCCCCGGGCGGGCTGAGCCTGCTGGCGTGCGCCGAGGCGGCCGGACTGACCGGCTGGACCGCGCACACCGCGCTGGGCGACGCCCGTACGACGGCCCGGCTCTTCGCCTCCTACGTCCCGGACCACCCGGGTGGACCCGCGCAGACCGAGAAGGCGCTGGCGCGCGCGGCGGTGGTCGAGTGGCCGCAGTTGGCCGGAGCGGACGCGCTGTGGGTGGGGCGCCGGGGTGCGGACCGGGCGCCCGCGTGGAACGTTCCGTCGCAGCAGAAGGTTTCTTATGTCCGTAATGGGGGTGCGTGATGCCGGTCACTTCCCCCGGGCAAATCGGACACCATCTTTGTGCACGCGTTCACAAAGACATAGCCTGGCGTGCACGGGGCGGTCCCAATGACGGGTGCCGCTCGCAGCCCAGCTCTACCCGCAGGAGCATCGTGGCAACTGGCCGAACTCACCGACCGGCGACCCGCAGCCGAGGGATTCCCGAGGCCACCGTCGCCAGGCTCCCGCTGTACCTGCGGGCCCTGACCGCGTTGTCCGAGCGATCGGTGCCCACCGTGTCCTCGGAGGAGCTCGCGGCCGCCGCCGGGGTGAACTCGGCCAAACTGCGCAAGGACTTCTCCTACCTCGGTTCGTACGGAACCCGCGGGGTCGGCTACGACGTCGAGTACCTCGTGTACCAGATCTCCCGCGAGCTGGGCCTCACCCAGGACTGGCCGGTCGTCATCGTCGGCATGGGAAACCTCGGGGCCGCGCTCGCCGGGTACGGCGGCTTCGCCTCCCGGGGTTTCCGCATCGCCGCGCTCATCGACGCGGACGTCCAGCTCACGGGACGGCTCATCGCCGGGCTGCCCGTGCGGCACGCGGACGAGCTGGAGGGCATCGTCCACGACAACCAGGTGTCCATCGGCGTGATCACCACGCCGGCCGGGGCCGCCCAGGAAGTCTGCGACCGCCTGGTGGGCGCCGGGGTCACCTCGATCCTCAACTTCGCCCCGACCGTGCTGACCGTCCCCGACGGGGTCGACGTCCGCAAGGTCGACCTCTCCATCGAGCTGCAGATCCTCGCCTTCCACGAGCAGCGGAAGGCCGGCGAGGAGCTGGAGGGCAGCCTCGCGGCGCCCCCGGTGGCGGCCAAGGCGGCCCGCGACGGCGGCCGCCGTCCGGGACCTGACGGGGACGTCCCCGCCGTGATGCCGGCATGAGCCTCCTCGTCGTCGGACTGAGCCACCGCACCGCCCCCGTCAGCGTCCTGGAGCGCGCGGCGCTCGGTGAGGACACCAAGGGCAAGCTGCTGCTGGACGTCATGGCCGCCGAGCCCGCCGGTGAGGCCGCGGTGCTGTCCACCTGCAACCGCATCGAGCTGTACGCGGACGTCGACAAGTTCCACGCCGGTGTCGCCGAGCTGTCCACGCTGCTGGCGCGGCACAGCGGGGTCGGTCTCGACGAGTTGACCCCGCACCTGTACGTGCACTACGAGGACCGGGCCGTCCACCACCTGTTCTCGGTCGCCTGCGGCCTGGACTCCATGGTCGTCGGCGAGGGCCAGATCCTCGGTCAGATCAAGGAGACCCTGGGGCTCGGCCAGGAGCTGCACACCGCGGGCCGGTCCCTGAACGACCTGTTCCAGCAGGCGCTGCGGGTCGGCAAGCGTGCGCACTCCGAGACCGGGATCGACCGGGCCGGGCAGTCGCTGGTCACCTTCGGCCTGGAGCAGATGGCCGAGGCCGTCGGCGGCGTCCCCTTCGAGGAGTGGGGCAAGGGCAAGCGCGCCCTGGTCGTCGGCGCCGGCTCGATGAGCTCGCTCGCCGCGGCCACCCTCGCCCGCGCGGGGGCGGGCGAGATCGTGGTCGTCAACCGCACGCAGGAGCGCGCCGAGCGCCTCGCCGAGAGCGTCGGCGGCCGCGCCGCGTCCATGGAGGACCTGGCCGGCGAGCTGTCGTACGCCGACATCGTCGTGTCCTGCACCGGGGCGACCGGCCTGGTGCTCACCGCCGACACCGTCGCCCGCGCCACGCTCTCCCGGGCCCTGCGCTCCGGCGGCGAGCCCGTCGCGCCCATCGGGATGCTCGACCTCGCCCTGCCGCGCGACATCGACCCGCTGGTGCACTCCCTGGACGGCGCCCACGTCACCGACCTGGAGACCATCGCCGCGGCCGCTGCCGACGCCCCGATGGCCGCCGACGTCGACGAGGTGCGAAAGATCGTTTCCGCTGAGGTGGCCGCCTTCGGCGCCGCCCAGCGTGCCGCGCACATCACGCCGACCGTCGTCGCCCTGCGCGCCATGGCCGCCGACCTGGTCGCCACCGAGCTGGCGCGTCTCGACGGCCGCCTCCCCGACCTGGACGAACGGCAGCGCGCGGAGGTCACCCAGACCGTGCGCCGCGTCGTCGACAAACTCCTGCACGCGCCTACTGTGCGGGTCAAGCAGCTCGCCGGCGAGCCCGGTGGCGCCGGGTACGCCGACGCGCTGCGTGAACTCTTCGACCTGGACCCCCAGGCGGTCGCCGCGGTCAGCAGGGCCGACTCACCGGGCACGCCGGTGATCCCCTCCGCGGCCGTCCCGCCGGCGGTGTCGGCTGCTTCAGCAACGAGTGACTCGAATCGAGGGCGGGCATGACGAGCCCAACCGCACTGAAACTGGGAACCCGGCGCAGCGCGCTGGCGCTGGCGCAGTCCGGCATGGTGGCCGAACAGGTCCGCCGGATCACCGGCCGCGACGTGGAGCTGGTGGAGATCACCACCTACGGCGACGTCTCGCGTGAGCACCTGGCGCAGATCGGCGGTACCGGCGTCTTCGTCTCCGCCCTGCGCGACGCGCTGCTGCGCGGCGAGATCGACTTCGCCGTCCACTCCCTCAAGGACCTCCCGACCGCCGACCCCGAGGGCCTCACCCTCGCCGCGGTCCCCCTGCGTGAGGACCCGCGCGACGCGCTGATCGCGCGCGACGGCCTCACCTTCGAGCAGCTGGCCGCCTCCCCCCGGGGCGCCCGCATCGGCACCGGCTCGCCGCGCCGCATGGCGCAGCTGAACGCCTGGGCCCGCTCGATGGGGGTGCGCGTGGAGACCGTGCCGATCCGCGGCAACGTGGACACGCGCATCGGATATGTTGCCTCAGGCGACCTCGACGCCGTCGTGCTCGCCGCCGCCGGACTCAGCCGGCTGGGCCGCCTCGCGGAGGCCACCGAGCTGATCTCCTGCGACGTCGTGCTGCCCGCTCCCGGACAGGGGGCGCTGGCCGTCGAGTGCTCTGCGGACGACGCAGGGCTCGCCGGCGTGCTCGCCGAGCTCGACGACCCGTTCACCCGGGCCGCCGTGACCGCCGAGCGCGCACTGCTCGCCGCCCTCGAGGCCGGCTGCTCCGCGCCCGTGGGCGCGCTGGCCGACCCCGTCGTGGACGGGCAGATCACCGAGCTGCGCCTGCGCGGTGTCGTCGGGACCACCGACGGCTCCTCGCTGGTGCAGATGTCCATCACCGGTCCGACCCCCGCCTCCCGGGACGAAGCCGTGGCCCTCGGCCACGAGCTCGCCACCGAGATGCTCGCCAAGGGTGCGGCCGGTCTTATGGGGGAGCGCGAACTTTGAGCCCCACCGCCGCCGCAGCGACCAACACGACCGCAGACGCCACCGCGGCCGGGCCGGCAGGACCGGCAGGCAGGACGGGTACCGCGGGAACCGCGGGCCGCACCGGGACCGCGGGCACGGGTACGCCGCGTTCCGCCCACGGGCACGTCACCTTCCTCGGTGCCGGGCCCGGTGACCCCGGGCTGCTGACCCTGCGCGCCGTCGAGGCGCTCGCCCACGCCGACGTCCTGGTCGGCGACCAGCACGTGCTGGACGTCGTACGGACCCATGCCCGGCCGGGCGTGGACACGGCGCAGCCGGGCGACGCTGAGGGGGAGTTGAGCCCTTCGGCCGCCGCGGCCAAGCTTTTCATGGCCTCCGCGCGCACCGGCAAGCGGGTCGTCCGTGCGATCGCCGGCGATCCCGGACTCGACTCCGCGGCCGCCACCGAGATGCTCGCCTGCGCGCAGGCGGGCATCCCCTTCGAGGTCGTCCCGGGCGTGGCCGCGGCCGTGGGCGTGCCCGCGTACGCCGGCGTGCCGCTCAGCGGCGACGTGCGGTTCGTGGACGCCGCGACCGCGTCCGGACGGTGCTGGAGCGAGGTGGGCACGAGCGACGCGACCCTGGTCGTCTCCACCACCCTGCAGACCGTCGCCGCCAACGCGGCGGAGCTGGTCTCGGGGGGCCGCAAGCCGGACACCCCGCTGACCGTGACCGTCGCCGGTACGACGACCCGGCAGCGCACCTGGTCGGCGACCCTGTCGACGATCGCGGCCGAGCTGAAGGCGACGAAGGCGCTGCCCACCCCGGAGGGCCCGATCGCGGCGATAGCCGTGGTCGGCGAGCCGACCACGCGGCGCGACCTGCTCTCGTGGTTCGAGACCAAGCCGCTGTTCGGCTGGAAGGTGCTCGTCCCGCGCACCAAGGAGCAGTCCGCGTCCCTCTCCGACCAGTTGCGCTCCTACGGTGCCGTGCCGCACGAGGTGCCCACCATCGCGGTGGAGCCGCCCCGTACGCCGCAGCAGATGGAGCGCGCGGTCAAGGGCCTGGTCACCGGACGGTACGAGTGGATCGCCTTCACCTCGGTGAACGCGGTCAAGGCCGTCCGCGAGAAGTTCGAGGAGTACGGGCTCGACGCGCGTGCCTTCGCCGGGATCAAGGTCGCGGCGGTGGGCGAGCAGACCGCCCGGGCGCTGGTGGACTTCGGCGTGAAGCCTGACCTGGTGCCCAGCGGCGAGCAGTCCGCCGCGGGCCTGCTGGAGGACTGGCCGCCCTACGACCCCGTCTTCGACCCGATCGACCGGGTCTTCCTGCCGCGCGCCGACATCGCGACGGAGACCCTCGTGGCGGGCCTCGTGGAGCTCGGCTGGGAGGTTGACGACGTCACCGCCTACCGGACCGTGCGGGCGTCGCCGCCGCCGGCGGAGACCCGTGAGGCGATCAAGGGCGGCGGGTTCGACGCGGTGCTGTTCACCTCGAGCAGCACGGTGCGGAACCTGGTCGGCATCGCGGGCAAGCCGCACAACGTGACCGTGATCGCCTGCATCGGCCCGGCCACCGCGAAGACCGCGGAGGAGCACGGGCTGCGGGTGGACGTGATGGCCCCGGAGCCGTCTGTCCACGCGCTCGCGCAGGCGCTGGCGGACTTCGGGGTCCGGCGGCGCGAGGCGGCGATCGCCGCTGGCGACCCCGTGACACGTCCCAGCGAGCGCCGTCCCGGGTCCCGGCGCAGGGCCCGCGTCTGACCGGACCCGGCCGTGTTCTCCGTGCCCCCGGCTCCCTCCTGGGAGCCGGGGGCCGTCGCGTTCCGGGGCCGACACCGGGTCGGCATGAGCACGGCGCACACGGGCGTACCGTGGAACGCGGAAACGGCCCGGGACGGAGAAAGGCGCGGCGCGGTGATGAGCGGAAACGGAAGCGGATACGGTCAGTTCCCCGGTACGAGGCCCCGCCGGCTGCGCACGACGCCCGCGATGCGCCGCCTCGTCGCGGAGACCCGGCTGCACCCCGCCGAGCTGATCCTCCCGGCTTTCGTCCGCGAGGGCATCGACGCGCCGGTGCCGATCTCCGCCATGCCGGGCGTCGTCCAGCACACCCGTGACACCCTCCGCAAGGCCGCCGTGGAGGCGGCCGAGGCGGGCGTGGGCGGGATCATGCTCTACGGCGTGCCGCTGGACGAGAAGAAGGACGCCGTGGGAACGCCCGGCACGGACCCGGACGGGATCCTGCAGGTGGCGATCCGCGACGTGGTCGCCGAGGTCGGCGACGCCCTGGTGGTCATGTCCGACCTCTGCCTGGACGAGCACGTCGACCACGGCCACTGCGGCGTGCTGGACGCCGAGGGCCGGGTGGACAACGACGCGACGCTGGAGCGGTACGCGGAGATGGCCCGGCTCCAGGCGGACGCCGGTGTCCACGTCGTCGGCCCCAGCGGCATGATGGACGGTCAGGTCGGCGTGATCCGGGGTGCCCTGGACGCCGCCGGGCACCAGGACGTGTCGGTGCTGGCGTACACGGCGAAGTACGCGTCGGCGTTCTACGGGCCGTTCCGGGAGGCCGTCGGATCCTCGCTCAAGGGCGACCGCAAGACCTACCAGCAGGACCCGGCGAACCTGCGGGAGTCGCTGCGCGAACTGGCGCTGGACGTCGCCGAGGGCGCCGACATGGTGATGGTGAAGCCCGGACTGCCGTACCTGGACGTGGTGGCGAAGGTCGCCGAGTCGGTGGACGTGCCGGTGGCGGCGTACCAGGTCAGCGGCGAGTACGCGATGGTCGAGGCGGCCGCCGAGCGCGGCTGGATCGACCGCGACCGGGCGATCATGGAGGCCCTGACCGGCATCCGCCGCGCGGGCGCCCAGCTGATCCTCACCTACTGGGCGACCGAGGTGGCCGCCCAGCTCTGACGGCTCCGACGGCTCTGACGGCTCCGACGGCGGCCCATCGGCCGCCGTCGGAGCCGTTTCCGCGCACCGGGCGCCGCTCCCGGTGAACAGCCGCGCCGGGCAGGCGAGTCCGGCCAGGGCCGCGATCGGCGACAAGGCGCCGGGACGCCCCACCTGACCCGCTGTCACTCCTCGGCAAGCGGGTCGTTTCCCCGTGTGCATCGCCGGTGCCGCCGTTCGGCAGGTGAGGCAACGTGCCGCGGTGCCCGTGCCGTTCGGGTCCGGTCGGGGCGTGATCGGCGGCAGAGGAGTGATCATGCTCGGCCGGGTCTGCAGCCGGGGCGGTCACCTGCCGAAGGAGGGGTGGCGGCGCTCTTCCCGCCTGCTCGGGCGTGGTGCCTTCAGATGATCGCGCGCAGGACGCGGAAGCGGACGGCGTGGTTCCAGGCCGTGCGGCATTTCATTACATCAAGTGGCTTTGGGTGCGATTCGGACTTAACGGCCGATGTGGGTGGCAAATTCACAGCAAGTCCACAGCAGGCGGAGGCACAAGGGCCTCCGCCGTGAAAGGAGAACCGCGATGCGGATTCCCCGATTCGCCGCCGCGCTGGGCGTCGCGGCCGCCGTCCTTCTGGGCGGGGCCGGTGCCGCCAGCGCCGCAGCGCCGCCACCGGCGGCGGTGTCGCAGACGACCCAGGCGACAAACGACCGGGGCGGCGAGTACCGGCACGACGGCGACCGCGGCCGGGGCGGCGAGTACCGGCGCTACGGTGACCGCGGCCGGGGCGGCGAGTACCGCCGTGACCGGGGGCGTGACGGCCGCTGGTACCACCGCCACCACCGGCACCACCCCCGTTGGCACCACCGCCACCACCGTCACGACCACCGCTGGCACTTCCACCGCTGAGCGGTACTGACCGGGTCGTCTCGGGGGTGTCCTTCCACCGCGGGGAAGGACACCCGTACCTCGGGCCCGGCAGGGGATCCGTCTAGTCCCACCAGAAGGACCAGGTGGGCACGCCCACCAGGGACTCGGCGTACGCGCGGAGCGAGCCGCTGCCCTGGGTGATGTTGTCCGGGCAGAAGGCGAAGTGCTCGGCGGCCACGGCCTCGGCCTCCCGCACGGTGGCCGGCGGCGCGGCCACCGACAGCACGAGTACGTCGAAGGCGAGGGCCACGACGCGCACGCCGAAGCGCTCCTCCCAGGAGCGCAGCACCGAACAGAGCCGGGCCACGTCGTTCTCGTGGTTGCACGGCCCCGTCCAGCCGATGGCCGCGGGGACGTCGGCGCTGCGCCGGGCGGGGACGAGGGCCGCTCGGGGGTCCTTGAACCACCCCGTCTCGACCACGGTCGCGGCGACCTCGGCCGCCCTGACGTCCGGGTCGGCCTCGAACTCCCGCGGCGGGGCGAGGCCGGGCCACGCCCGGCCGAACGGGGCGACCAGGTCCGCCGCGTCCTCGTCGGGGGCCGCGTCCTCCGCGTCGTCCTCGTCCTCATGGCCCCAGAAGTCGGCCAGCACCTCTTCGGCGTCGTGGTCGCCCGGGTAGGACATCATCCCCGGGTCCAGTTCCGCCGTGGCCGGCCGCGCCGCGTCCATGGAGAGCAGCACCGGGTGCAGTCCCGCCGTCATGCGCGCGGGGAGCAGCCGTTCCCAGGAGCCGGGCCCGGCGGTCTCCTCCGCGTGCCAGAGCAGCGGTTCGGGCCACCGGCCGTCGCTCGTGGCGTCGACGAGCGTGCCGGGCGGGAGGTCGAGGCCCAGGGACCGGCCGGCCGGGTCCTGCGCGAGCTTCGGGAGCTGGTTGGGGAGCATCGCCATGGGCGTGAATGTAGGGGTGCCCACTGACAACGGCGGCCCCGGGGGGAGTGTCGACTCCCGCCGGGGCCGCCGTCGTACGGACGCGGGGCGCGTCAGAGGCGCTCGGGCGTGCGGATGCCGAGCAGCGCCATCCCCTGGCTCAGGGTGCGGGCGGTCAGGTCGCAGAGGAAGAGGCGGTTCTCCTTGACGTCGGGAGCCGGCTCGGGCTTCACGACCGGGCACTGGTCGTAGAAGGTCGTGAACGCCGAGGCCAGCGCGTAGAGGTACGAGGCCAACTTGTGCGGCTCGTACGTCTCCGACACGGCTGCCAGGGTCTCCGCGAACTCGTCCAGCAGCAGTCCGAGCGCCCGCTCGGCCGGGGCCAGCGGCAGCTCGGGGTGGGCGGCCGGCTTCGCGTCGCCCGCCTTCCGCAGGATCGACTGGATACGGGCGTACGCGTACTGCAGGTACACGCTGGTGTCGCCGTTGAGCGAGACCATCCGGTCCAGGTCGAAGACGTAGTCCCGGCCGAGCGAGGTCGACAGGTCGGCGTACTTGATCGCGCCGATGCCGACCTCCTTGGCCCGGTCGGCGACCTCCGCGTCCGTCAGCTCCGCGGACTTCTCCCGGATGACGGTCGCGGCCCGCTCCACGGCCTCGTCCAGCAGGTCCACCAGGCGGAACGACTCGCCGGACCGGGTCTTGTACGGCTTGCCGTCCTTGCCGAGCAGCGCGCCGAACGGGATGTGGAGCGCCTTGACCTCGTCGGTCAGCCAGCCGGCCCGCCTGGCCGTCTCGAAGACCATCTTGAAGTGGAGGGCCTGCCGGAAGTCCACGACGTACAGGAGGGTGTCCGCGTGCAGGTCCGCGGTGCGGTTGCGGATCGCGGACAGGTCGGTCGCGGCGTAGCCGAAGCCGCCGTCGGCCTTCTGCACGATGAGCGGGACCGGCTCGCCGTCCTTGCCCTTGACGTCGTCGAAGAACACGCACAGCGCGCCGTTGGAGCGCACGGCGACGCCGGACTTCTCCAGCAGCTCGCAGGTCTCGACGAGCATGTCGTTGTAGCCGGACTCGCCGACGACGTCCTCGTCGCGGATCTCGATGTCGAGCTTGTCGTAGACCGAGTTGAAGTAGATCTTCGACTCGTCCACGAACCGCTGCCACATCGCCAGCGTCTCCGGCTCGCCCGCCTGCAGGTCCACGACCCGCTTGCGCGACCGGGTCTTGAAGTCGTCGTCGGCGTCGAAGACGGCCCGCGAGTCCTTGTAGAGCCGGTTGAGGCGCGACATGGAGGCCTCGCCGGCCTCCTCGCCCGGGTCGGACGCGTCGTGGTCCAGCTCGTGCGGGTGCTCCACCAGGTACTGGATGAGCATGCCGAACTGGGTGCCCCAGTCGCCGATGTGGTGGCGGCGGACCACCGTCTCGCCCTCGAACTCCAGGATCTTGACGAGCGCGTCGCCGATCACGGAGGACCGCAGGTGGCCGACGTGCATCTCCTTGGCCACGTTCGGCTGCGCGTAGTCGATCACCGTGACGCCGGGCGCGGCCTTCGCGGGCACGCCGAGCCGGTCGTCGGCGGCCCGGGCGGCGAGCGTCCGGGTGATCGCGGAGTCGGCGACGGTGATGTTGAGGAAGCCGGGGCCGGAGACCTCGACGGAGGAGATCAGCCCGTCGTCCGCCGGGAGGGCGGCCACGACCTCGGCGGCCAGCTCGCGCGGGTTCGCCTTGTTCCGCTTGGCGAGGCCCAGCACACCGTTGGCCTGGAAGTCGGCCCGGTCGCTACGTCGCAGCAGCGGGTCGGCACCGAGGGCGTCAGCGACGCGCTGCTGGATCGAGGCGGAAAGCGAGTTGACCGAGGCCATGGGATGGGTGCTTCCTGAGAGGGATCGGAGATCAACCCTCAGTATCCCACGCGCTACCACTCATTTTTCTCTGGGACAATTGCCGGGTACCGCGCTACCCGCTGCACAGGTGGAAGGAAGTCGAGACAGTGGCTCAGAGCACCGAGGCCGACTGGGTCGCCCGCTTCGCGGACGACGTCATCGCGGAAGCCGAGCGGCGGGCTCCGGGCAAGAAAATCGTCGTCGCCTCCGGGATCAGCCCCTCCGGGCCGATCCACCTCGGCAACCTGCGCGAGATCATGGTCCCGCACCTGGTCGCCGACGAGATCAAGCGGCGCGGCGTGCCGTGCGAGCACATCCTGTCCTGGGACGACTTCGACCGTTACCGCAAGGTGCCGGCCGGCTACGACCCGTCCTACGCCGAGCACATCGGCAAGCCGCTGACCTCCGTGCCGGCGCCCGAGGGCAGCCCGTACGAGACGTGGTCGGACCACTTCAAGGCCCCGTTCCGCGAGGCGCTGGCGGCGCTGGGCGTCGAGGTCACCGAGATCAGCCAGACCGTCGAGTACACCTCCGGCACCTACCGCGAGCAGATCCTGCACGCGATGCGCGAGCGCCGGCGGATCGACGGGGTGCTCGGTCGCTACCGGACGAAGAAGAAGGGCGGCGAGGAGCAGGACGACGAGGAGGCCTCGCTCGCGCAGGCCCCCGAGTACTTCCCGTACAAGCCGTACTGCTCGGCCTGCGACAAGGACCTGACCACGGTCGTCGCCTACGACGACGACACCACCGACCTCACCTACGAGTGCCAGGCCTGCGGCAACCGCGAGACGGTGCGGCTGAGCGAGTTCGACCGCGGCAAGCTGGTCTGGAAGGTCGACTGGCCGATGCGCTGGGCCTTCAAGGGCGTGGACTTCGAGCCCTCCGGCGTGGACCACCAGTCGCCCGGCTCCTCGTGGATGGTCGGTCAGCAGCTCGTCCGCGAGATCTTCGGCGCCGAGCCGCCCATCGGCCCGATGTACGCCTTCGTCGGCATCAGCGGCATGGCCAAGATGTCCAGCTCCAAGGGCGGTGTGCCGATCGCGGCCGACGCCCTGCAGATCATGGAGCCGCAGCTGCTGCGCTGGCTGTACGCCCGCCGCCGGCCGAACCAGGCGTTCAACATCTCCTTCGGCGACGAGATCTCCCGCACCTACGACGAGTGGGACGCGCTGGAGCGCAAGGTCGCCGAGGGCACGGCCGCCCCGGTGGACCTCGCGGTGCACTCGCGGGCCGCGCGGACCGCGAGCGGTGAGCTGCCCACCACCCCGCACAAGCTGCCCTACCGCACCCTCGCCTCGGTCGTGGACATCACGACCGGGGACGAGGAGCAGACGCTGCGCATCCTGCGCGACTTCGACCAGGAGCAGCCGCTGGCCTCCCTGGACGAGGCCCGGCCGCGACTGGACTGCGCCGAGCGCTGGGTGAACACCCACGTCGAGCCCGAGGCCCGCACCCGGGTGCGTACCGAGCCCGACGCGGAGGCCCTGGCGGCGCTGTCCGGCGAGGAGCGGGAGGCGCTGAAGCTGCTGGTGGACGGGCTGCCCGAGCACTGGTCGCTGGACGGGCTGACCACCTTGGTCTACGGCGTGCCGAAGGTGCAGGCCGGCTTCGCGCCCGACGCCAAGCCGACGCCGGAGATGAAGGTCGCCCAGCGGTCCTTCTTCGCCCTGCTCTACCAGCTGCTGGTCGGCCGGGACACCGGGCCGCGGCTGCCCACGCTGCTGCTGGCGGTGGGTCAGGACCGCGTGCGGGAGCTGCTCGCGGCGAGCTGAGCCGGACTCAGATGCGACGGCGGCGGGTGGCGATGCCACCCGCCGCCGTCGTCGTGCGGGCCGGCGAATATTCGAACGCGGCGGTGAGCGGCGCGCGCTATGGTCATCGGGCGCGGGGCGGCTCACGGTGTGCTTCCTTCTCTCACTTTCCCTGAACCAGTGCACCGGCTTCCCGCCCCGCCCACGCAAACCGGCTCACCGGCCCGGACATGGGGACCGGGCACGGGACCGGGTCCCGGGGCGGCTCCCGGGCGTGCTTCCTTCTTCTGCGAAGTCGCGTTCCGCGATGGATTTCAGCGCGCCCACTTCCCGCCCCGGCACATCGACCAGGGGGAGACAAGGATGTCCACGGCCACGACCGCAGCCACCTCTACCGCTCCGCGCACGCCCGCGGCCGTACTGCTCTCCCGGCGCGGAGCCGTCTACCTGCCGGCCGCCCGGGCGGAGCCGTCGTTCGACGCCGTCGCGGGCGTGGCGCTGCTGGAAGCGGACCTCCTCGACCGCGGTTACCTGATGGCGCCGGCGCTGCGGGCCGCGCTCACCGAGCGGAGCGAGGCCGCGCTGACCGCGGCCGGGCGGGCCCTGCTGGCCGACGTCGACCAGGCGCTCGGCGCCGACCGGCCCCACGAGCCGCTGTTCCGCGACTTCCCCACCAGCACGCCGCGGGACACCTTCGCCTTCTACGTCGACCGTGTCCTCACCCTGCTCTTCCAGCACCCGGAGCAGCCCTGCGTGCTGTGCGGCACGGAGGGCACCGTCCACGCGGTCTCGCCCTGCGCGCACCTGGTGTGCCGTTCCTGCTTCGACGGCGCGGACTTCTCCGCGTGCCCCATCTGCCACCGCCGGATCGAGGTGGACGACCCCTTCCTGCGACCGCGCCGGCCGCGGCGCTTCGGCGGGCTGCGACGCGCGCTGCCCGAGCGGCTGCGCGTGCTGCAGTACGGCGGCGACCTCGCCGCCCGGGACGCGGACGCCACGGGGGAGATCCGCGGGCTCCTCGCCCGTACCGGCGCCCTCGGCCCGCAGGACGCCGACGACCTCACGGCCCTGCTGGAGACCCGCGACCGGGCCGCCCTGGTGTGGCTGCCCGAGCAGATCCCGGGCCGGGAGACCAAGGCCCGGGTGCTGGCCTGGCTGCTGGCCGATCCCGCCGCGTACGCGACGAGCCTCCCGGCCGTCACGGCCCGCGTCGACACCGCGACGGACGTGCTGCGGCTGCTCGCCGTGCGCTCGGGCGGTGACCCCGCCCTGGTCGACCTGCCGCGCTTCGGCGCGGTGCCGAGGCCGCTGCGGCGCGCCCTGCTCGGGGTGCTCGACGGACTCGCTCCGGACCTGGTCGCACAGGACATGCGCCGGCACCGGCACGCCTGGCTGCGGGCCGCGGAGCTCCTGCACCCCTTCGAGCACGCGGGCCGTTTCCCGCGGGCGGCGCTGGCCGTCGCGGCGCTGCGCGACACCCGGCTCGCGGACGGCGACGCGCTGACCGCGACCCTGCGGACGGCGGCCGACGGCGCGCCGCGGATCGACGCGAGTGGGACGACGGTGCGGGTGCACGGCTGGGCGGGCCGGGTCGAGGCCGCTCTGGACGCCATGGACGTACCGGCGGCGGTCGCGCTGCTGGCCCAGCGGCCGGGCGAGTTCGTACGCCGGCTCGACCACCTGCTGCGGCTGTCCGAGGCCGCGGAGGCGGACGTCGTGCTGTCGGCGCTGGAGTCGGCGGTGCCCCGGGTGTCGCCCGCGGTGCTGCTGTCCGCGCTCGGCGCCCTCCGCAGCCGTCCGCACGCGGACGGCACCCGGGTGTTCTTCCCGAAGGGCGGCAGCGCCAAGGCGCACCTGGCGGACGACGACCGGCTGCCGATCGCGGCCCCCGTCGTCGGGAAGGCCGTGGCCGTCCTCCACGCCGAGGTGCTGCGGCGGGCCGCGGAGCGGGAGGCGGTCGACGTTGCCGTCGTGGACGCGGGCCTGGGCGGCCTGATCGCGCCGTTCACCGAGCGCACCGCCTCACGCGCCCTGGTGACCCTGCCGCGCGGCAGCGAGCTGCCCGTGCCGGACGGGAGGACGGTCCGGCTGTTCCTGCACTGGATGGAGAGCGAGCGGTCCGGGCGGACCGATCTCGACCTGTCCACCGCCCTGTTCGACGCGGAGTGGAACCCGGTCGGCCACTGCGACTACACGCGCCTGCGGTTCGCGGAGGACGCCGCCGTGCACTCCGGCGACCTCACCAGCGCCCCGGCACCGCGGGGCGCGAGCGAGTTCGTCGACCTCGACCTGGACAAGCTGGCGGACGCCGGGGTCCGCCACCTGGTCGCGGTGGTCTTCTCGTACAACAACGTCCCCTTCGAGGACCTGGCGGAGGGCTTCGCCGGGCTCATGGCGCGCGACGCGCCCGGGGACGCCGGGCCGGTCTTCGACGCCCGCGCCGTGGAGCAGCGCTACGACCTGACCGGACGGGCCCGCGCGAGCGTGCCGCTGGTGATCGACGTGGCGGCCCGCACGATGCGGTGGCTCGACGTGGTCAAGGGCGTCACCGGCACCGGCCACTGCGTGGCGCGGCACGGCGACGACCTCGCCGCGCTCGGCAAGGCCCTCACCACTTCGTTCGCCTCCGGGGCCCGCGTGGGGCTGGGTGAACTGGCCGTCTGGCAGGCCGCGGCGCGCGCCGCGACGGTCCTGATGCGGTACGCGGACGGTTCCACGACCGCGTACCGGCGCCGGGAGGCCGAGTCCGCGGCGGAGTTCGCCGCGCGGATCGGGACCCCGTCCGGCGACCCGGCGGACGGCGCCGTACCGGAGGCGGCCCGGCTGGCGTACCTGCTGCGCGGCGACGTCGCCCTGCCCGAGGGCGGCGAGGTGTTCGCGCTGCACCCGGCGGCCCTCGACGCGGCGAAGGTGCGGCTGCTGTCGGCGTCCGACGTGGTCGCCTCGCTGGCCACGGCCACGGCCGTCGGCTGAGGGGCTACGACGCGTACTGGCCGTCGAGTTCGAGTCGGCGGCGCAGGTCGCGGACGTAGGGGCGCAGCGTGCTCTCGCTGAGGGGGCCGCCGTTGGGGCTGGAGATGCCGTACCGGTCCTGCAGGATCAGGCCGAACTGGCGGGCGTTGGGGAAGTTGCCGAACTGCTGGTGGTAGGCCCGGAAGGCGCGGTCGTATATCTCCTCGCGGGAGGTGTCCTCCGTGACGGGCTCCGGCTCCGGCTCGGGGTAGTAGTCCGGGTCGGGCTCCGGCGCGAACTCGCTGCGGGGCGTGGGGATCACGCCGTTGCCGTCGGCGAGGGCGCGGCGGCGGTTTCCGGCGCCGACCGGGGCGGTGATCGGGGCGGTGACCGGGTCGACCACGGGCGCCTGGTACGGCTCCGGTGCCTGGTACGGCTCGGGTGCCGGTTCCGGCGCGGGAGCGGGGGCCCGGTACGGGACCTGCGGGTCGGCACGGACCGGTTCGGGGGCCGGTGCCGACCCGCAGGTCCCGTAC
>NZ_JARAVK010000118.1:0-4838 GCF_033792765.1 Streptomyces sp. PA03-6a
GGTCGGGGTCGGGGTCGGGTTCGGCCGTGCGCTCGCGGGCGGAGACGCCGAGGCTGACCAGGGCGCAGGCGGCCGCGAGGGCGGCGGTGAGGTACCAGTTGAGCCCCGGGATGCCGGTGTTGTGGGCCAGGTCGAACAGGGCGCCCGCGACCAGCGTGCCGGCCATGTTGCCGAAGCTGCGGAAGAAGTGCATGGCGCCCATCGCCCGCGCCAGCCGGTCCGCCGGGATCCGCCGGGTGACCCACAGGTCGAACGAGGGCGTGAAGAGGATGTCCCCGAAGACCACCACGAAGCAGCCGACCACCACCCACAGCACGTTCCGCCCCGCGCCGAACAGGACGAACGCCAGCGCCATCGCGCCGAACGCGACCGCCATGACCTGCCCGGGACGGAAGTGCTTGATCATGAACCGGAAGGCCGGGTACTGCAGCGCCATCAGCGTGATGCCGCTGATCCAGAAGGGTGCCGAGACCGGCAGCCCCTTGACGTACTCCTCCATGAACAGCGGCATGCCGACCAGGAAGCTGATCGACATGATCCAGAACAGGCTGGACAGGAAGAAGTAGCGCGTGCCCGCACCCGCCTTCAGGCCCTTCAGGACCGCGAAGTTGACCAGCGGGGTCGCCGCGGCGGCCGCCCGGTCCTGCTCCCCGTCGCGCGGGATGACGAAGACCGCGGCCAGGCAGTAGCCCGCGAAGAGCGCGAAGACCACCCCGAACAGCACGCGCATGTCGGCCCACAGGAAGAGCCCGCCGACGACCGCACCGGCGATGACGCCGGTCTGGCAGGCCATCTGGAAGTACGAGAAGGCCTTCGCGCGGTGCTCCTCCGGCAGCGCGCCCAGGATGTTCTTCAGCCCCGGGAAGGACATGCCCGACCCGAAGCCGACGAAGAAGGCGCACAGACCGTACGCCACGAGCCCGTCCGCGAAGCCCATCAGGCCGAGGGCGACGGCCTCCAGGGCGATGCCGGCGATGACGCTGCCGCGGGTGCCGAGGCGGGCGCCCAGCCCTTCGTAGAAGAAGGTGGAGGACAGCCGGCCCACGTAGGTCAGGAACATCACGAACCCGGCCCAGAAACCGCTGTACTCGACGCCCAGGGTGGACACGAGGTGCGGGAAGTAGATGTAGTTGCCGACGTGCGCCAGTGCGATGCCGACGCAGACACCGGCGAGCGTCCTTTTCGCCGTTGCGTTCACGAGTCCGACCTCTCGTCGTGGTGCAGGCCGACCTTCCCTCCCGAGGGGGTCGCCCGCAGGGACCTGATCTCCTGCGCGACGGTCTGGCGGTCGACCACCACGCCCGCCGCGACGGTGAGTTCGGGCAGGGCGGACAGCGGTTCTTCCTTGGCGGCCGCCGGGAGCAGGTTGAAGGTCGCGGGGGCGCCTTCGTGAAGAAGATCCGGCGAGGGTGCCGACCCGGACACCTCGTCGAAGAAGAGCCGGTTGTCCAGGGTGGCGGCGCGCAGCAGGCCGTGCCGCAGGGCGGCGCGCTCGCCCGGGTCGTCACCGGCGAGCCGGTCCAGCTCCCCGAGCAGGCTGTAGCCGTGGAAGGCGCCGGTGTTGCCGCAGTCGGTGCCGACCAGCATGCCGCGGCGGGACAGGGCCCGGAGGCTGTTGGCGCGCATGGTGGCGAGCGCGGCGGTGCGGGTGTCCTGGCAGCCGAAGCGGATGCCGAAGGGCTCCTCGACGCCGGCGACGAAGTCGAGGTTGGCCGGGTCCTGGGTCTCGCGGAAGCCGGGCCTGCCGTACTCGCGCCGGAAGTCCTCCCGCTCCATGACCATCGGGTACAGCCCGCCGAGGGTGGAGACGAAGCGCGCCCCCTCCAGGGCGCGCCAGTCCTGCGCCGTCAGCTCCAGGTCGCGGACGGGGTGGGCGAAGAGCCGGAAGCCGTACGCGTACGCCTGCAGGACCTCCTCGCGGGTGTTGCAGTCGAGGATCGCGGGCAGCCCGTGCGTCCGGACCACCCGCGCGACGTGCTCCAGCACGGGCGCGGGCAGCCGCGAGAAGCGCCGGGCCGTGCCGGGCTGCTCGGTGCCGTCGGTGAACATGACCTTGAGGAAGGTCGCGCCGCGCGCGCGGTTGGCGGTGATCAGCGGCTCCAGGTCGTCGCCGACCCCGAGCATGAAGACCGGAGCGGGGAACTCCACGCCGTGCCCGGTCAGTCCCTCGCCGTCGCGCATGGAGGTGGCCGCGTAGCCGCAGTGCGCCAGCCGCGGGTACGGCACCGGGGACGTGGCGCGGCCGGCCTCCCAGGCGTCGGCGACCAGCGGGAAGCCGAACATGTCGACGACGTGCGTGACGCCGTGGAAGAGGTACGACAGGGCGGAGATCCGCGCGTCGTCGAGGGAGTCGTCGAAGTTGGCGGGCAGCGCGAGGTGGGCGTGCGCCTCGACGAAGCCCGGCCACAGCTCCGGCTCGCCGCCGGCCCGGACGTCCCGGTCGGCGACCGCCTCGATCCGGGTGAAGACCCCCTCGCCGACCTCCACGTCGTACAGCGTCTCCGGGTCGAGGAGGGGGACGGCGACGCGCCGGAGCGCGCTCACCGGGCGACCTGGACGGACAGGTCGACGGCGACCCGGTCCAGCGCCGACTCGCAGCGGCCCCCGGCCTCCGCGCGGCCGTTGCCGGTGAAGATCACGTGGCCGAGCCAGTCGAAGTTGCTCTTCGACAGCCGCGCGACACCGGTGCCGGGGGCGCGGTAGCTGAGGGCCTCGACGAAGCCCGGTTGCTCGTTGAGCGCGGTGAAGTCCACCGCGCGCAGGGTGCCCTCGACCGGCGAGCCGAACCAGCGGCCGCTCGCGGTGACCGTGCCGGGGAAGGGCAGTTCCGGCGTCTCGCCGAGCGCCTGGCGGATGACCTCCAGGTAGGGGTCCACCCCGCTGGAGATCTTCATCAGCTGCGGCACGATGCCGCCGATGAGCCGGCCGTTGACCTCGCACAGCACCGGGCCGTCGGCGGACAGCAGGTACTCGGCGTGGATGAAGCCGAAGTCGATGCCGAGGGCGCGCAGCGCCTTCTCGTTCATCTCGAACAGCTCGTCCTGCAGCGGGTGGCCGCGGAAGTACGTCGCGCCCATCTCGATGAAGTACGGGAAGCCGCTCAGGCAGCGGTCGGTGATGCCGAGGTTGACGATCTCCCCGCCGGCCAGCACCACGGCCTCGACGGAGACCAGCTCGCCCTCGACGAACTCCTCGACGACGACGTCCGGGATGCGGGTGACGCCGCGCCCGTAGTCGGCGACCTTCGCCAGGTCGGCGAGGTAGGCCGCCAGGTCCTCCTCGCCGGTGAGGTGCAGGACGTGCAGGCTCGCCGTGCCGTCGGACGGCTTGACCACGCACGGGAAGCCCACCTCGCGGATCGCGGCCTCCACCTCGTCCAGGGCACGGGCGTGCGCGAAGCGCGGCTGGCGCACGTCGGTGCCGGCGAGGGTGAGCCGGGTGCGGTGCTTGTGGCGGGCGTTGAGGGCGCCCTCCACGCTCATCCCGGGCAGGCCGAGGGCGCGGGCGACGGAGGCGGTGTGGACGGTGTGGTACTCGCTGTAGGTCGTCACGCCGTGGACCGGGCTGCTCGCGTGCACCTCCTTCGCCAGCTGCTCCAGCGCGTCGATGGAGAACGCGGACTCGCTGGTGATCACCCGGCAGCGGGGGTGGGCGAAGGCCGGCTCGGCGAGCGGTGACGCGGCGACGTAGAAGCCGGGGTCGGCGCTGACCAGCGTCACCTCGTGGCCCAGGGACAGGGCGTTGGCGATGCCGGCGACGCCGTTCGGATTGCATTCGACCATCAGTACGTGCATGAGAACCCCCTCGGTTGGTGCGGGATCGGATTCAGTGCGCGGAGCACGGCGGGCAGGTGGAGGCCGAGCGCGGCCATCACCTCCTGGTGGTCGCCGCCCTCGGACGGCCAGCCGTGGCCGGCGCCGACGGAGGTGACCTCGCAGGCCGGCAGCAGCAGCGCGAGGGCCTCGGCGACGCCGCCCTCGGTGCGGTGCTCCTCGACGACGACGAAGCGTCGGTGGTGGCGGGCGAGTTCGGCCGCGGCGCGGGAGAGGTGGGCGTGGTCCAGGTAGGTGAGGTGGGCGTGCGCGGTGCCGGGGCGCTCCGCGCGGGCGGCCAGCGCGAGCCGGGTGCCCTCCTCACCGACCGAGACCAGGCACCGCTCGCCGGCCGCGCCGGAGCCGTGGTGCTCCCAGGTGACGGTGCCGCCCTCCGCGACGGGCGCCTGCAGGCTCTCGTACGCGGCGTTGCGGCCGGTGCGGATGTAGTGCGGACGTCCGGAGCGGACCGCGGCGCGGACCACGGAGCGCATCTCGGCCTCCCCGTACGGCGCGGCGATCGTCACGCCGGGGATGCTGCGCAGGACGGCCAGGTCCTCCAGGCAGTGGTGCGTCGTGCCGAACCACGCGCCGGACACGCCCGCGTACGGGGCGACCACGGTGACGCCGGCGCGCAGGTAGCCGAGGGTCAGCTTCAGGCTCTCGGCGGCGCGCAGCGCGGCGAAGGGGGCGAAGGTCGAGACGAACGGCTTCCACCCGGCGGCGGCCAGACCGGCCGCCATGTCGACCATCGCGGCCTCCGCGATGCCCAGGTTGAGGAACCGTTCGGGGTGCGCCCGCTGGAAGGGGTGACCCTTGCCGCCGAGATCGGCCTCCAGGCACAGGACCCGGTCGTCGGCGGCGGCGAGCGCGGTCAGTTCGGCGCGGTAGGCATCGCGCCCGGACAACGTCATCGCAGCGCTCCCCTCCGCTGGGCGGCGCACGGGGCGACCGCAGAGGAACGGGTGGCGGCGAACCGGCCGCGGCGGTGCGCCCGCTGGAAGGGGTGACCCTTGCCGCCGAGAT
>NZ_JARAVK010000118.1:4937-28584 GCF_033792765.1 Streptomyces sp. PA03-6a
TTGCCGCCGAGATCGGCCTCCAGGCACAGGACCCGGTCGTCGGCAGCGGCGAGCGCGGTCAGTTCGGCGCGGTAGGCATCGCGCCCGGACAACGTCATCGGATGAGTCGCTTCCACTGGGCGGCGCGCGCGGCGTCGATCGTCACGTAGTGCGAGGCGGCCTTCCCCTCGACGGGCGGCACGCCCTTGCCCTTCACGGTGTGCGCGACGACCGCGAGCGGGCGGGTGGCGGCCGACCGGTCGGCGGCGAACAGGGCCGACAGCGCGCCCAGGTCGTGGCCGTCGACCTCGGCGGTGTCGAAGCCGAAGGCCGCGAAGCGCTCCGCGAGGTGCGGCAGGGGGGAGATGTCGGCCACCATGCCGTCGTTCTGGCCGCCGTTGCGGTCCACGACCAGGACGAACCCGCCGAGCCGCTGGGCGGCCGCGACCTGGCAGGTCTCCCAGACCAGGCCTTCCTGGAGTTCGCCGTCCCCCGCGACGGCGATCGCCTTGCCGGTGCCGCCCTGCAGCCGTTGCGCGAGCGCCCAGCCCGCGGCGTAGGCCACGCCGTGGCCGAGGCTCCCGGTCGGGAACACCACGCCCGGCACCTTGGGTCCCGGGTGGCCGGTGTAGGGCCGGCCGGCCAGACCGTAGTGCGGGGCGGGGTTGTCCGGGATCACGCCGGTGACGTGGAGCGCGGCGTACAGGCCGGCGGCGGCGTGACCCTTGCTCAGGACGACCTGGGTGCCGTCGTCCGCCGCGGCGGCGTGGTCGAGGGCGGCGACGAGGACGTCGAGGACGGACAGGCTCCCGCCCAGGTGGCAGCCGCGGGGGCTCGCCGCCATGTCGACGACGAGTTCGCGGGCGCGGCGGGCCCGTTCGGCGAGCGGTGGGTGCGCGGTCTCCCGTACGGCGGTCGCGGGCGTCATGCCGCGCCGCCGGAGGTGAACCAGTGGCGGACGGCGTCGGCGAGGACGCCGCGGGCGCGGCGGTACTCGTCGGCCGGGAGGCGTTCGGCGTCCGTGTGGTCGAGGGAGGCGTCGCCGGGCCCGTAGGCGACCATGGGGACGCCGTGCCAGGTCGTGGCGAGGGTGTTCATGTCGGAGGTGCCCTTCTTGACGACGTGCCGGGGCCGGATGCCGGCGCGCGCGAACGCGCGGCCGAAGGACCTGGCCAGGGTGGTGGCGCGGCCGCCCGCGACGCCGGGGGTGGCGCGGAGCACCTCGACGGCCAGGCCGTCGCCGGGGGCGTCGGGCACCAGGGCGGCCTTGCGGACGGTGGCGAGGTCGGCGTCCGGCGGGATGCGGAAGTTGAGCGTGCCGACGGCCCGCTGGGCCTCCCGGGAGTCGTGGGTGCGGACGTCGATGAGGGCGCTGAGCGCGTCGGGCGCGTGGGCGGCGACGGCGGCGCGGATGCCGGCGACGGCGCGCAGCAGCAGGTCGGGCGCGGTGACGGCGCCCATGCCCGCGGAGTGGCCGCTGGCGGCGGTCGCCGTGAGGCGGAGCTTGAACAGGCCGAAGTAGCCGAGGGTGAGGGTGCCGGAACCGCTGGGCTCGCCGATGACGACGGCGTCGGCCGGATAGTGGTCGCGGGCGTGGAAGGCGCCCTTGGCGGAGGAGACCTCCTCCTCGACGGCGCCGACGACCCGCAGTTGGCCGTCGTCCGGGACGTCGGCCGCGGCCAGCACCTCCAGGAACGCGGCCAGGCTCCCCTTGGCGTCGACGGTGCCCCGGCCGGAGAGTTCGCCGTCCCGCCAGGCGGCCGGCCAGTGGTGCGGCACGGTGTCGAGGTGGCCGAGGAGCAGCAGGCGGCGCGGGCCGTCCCCGCGGGTGGCGACGAGGTTGCCCGCGGCGTCGACGTGCGCGTCGATGCCGTGCCCGGCGCACCACTCGCGCAGGTAGGCGGCGAGTTCGTGCTCGTCCCCGGAGACGGAGGGGATGCCGGCGGCGCGGCCGAGCAGGGTCAGGTCCTCCGCGGGGGGCGCCTCGCGCCAGAACCGGGTCCAGCCGGTGGGCTCGGCCAGGGTGTGGGGGCCGGTGATGGCGACGTCCCCGGTCCCGTCGAGGGCGAGTTCGGCGGCGCGGACCTTCTGCCGCATGCGGCCGCCCGCGTACCGCGCGGCCTCGCCGGGGTGGGCGTGGCGGAGCGTCGACGCCGGGTCGGCGGGGTCGGTGAGCAGTCCGGCGGTGCCGGTGACGAGGCGGAGGTGGTCGGCGTCCAGGGCGCGCGCGAGGGCGGCGGCCAGGACGTCGGCGTCCACGTTGAGGGGGGCGCCCCCGTCGCGGTCGCGCACCGGCGGCGACACGCACACCACGTCGTACGCGTCCAGCAGGGCGCGCAGCGCCGCCGTGTCGACGTCCTGCGGGACCCCGGCCCGGTGGTCGCGCACGACGCGGCTGCGGCCCTCGGGCGTCACCGTCTTCAGCGGCCGGTTGGCGCGCCCGCCGACGAGCCCGCCACGGGCGGCGACGGCGGTGAGGACGGTACGGCCCAGGTCGCGCAGGCCCGCCTCGACCGAGGGCAGGGTGACCCGCTCGTAGGCGTCGACGATGTGCGTCATCTCCTCGGGCGGGCAGTAGCGCACGGTGTCGCCGCTCGCGAGGCGCAGTTCGGGCATGGCGCGCCCGAGGGCGGTGTAGTGCCGCTCGATGCCGACGGCGCCGCCCGCCACGAGCAGGACGCGGGCGCCGCGGGCGACGAGGTCGGACAGCTCGTGGAGGATCGCGCCGCGGGCGAGGGTGGCGCTGCCCACCTTGACGACGTACAGGGGCCGGTACGGGGTCGTCACGGCGCCACCGCCGTCCGGGGCAGGCCCGCGGTCTCGTCGAGGCCGCAGAGCAGGTTCATCGCCTGGACGGCCTGCCCGGCCGCGCCCTTGACCAGGTTGTCCAGGGCGGCGACGGCGACGGCCTGGTCGTCCTTGACGACGACGGCGACCTCGGCGACGTTGGAGCCCACGACCGCCTTCAGCATCGGGAAGTCCTGCGGCGCCCTGGGCGCGGGGCGCACCTTGACGAAGGGGCGGCCCTTGTAGGCGCGTGCGTAGGCGCGCTTGACGTCCAGGCCGGTCACGCCCTCGCGCAGCCGGGCGTACCCGGTGACGAGGATGCCGCGGGGCACGTCGAGGCTGTGGCTGGTGAAGCGCAGCTCGGGCGCGGTGCCGGTGAGGTCGGCGATGGCCTGCCGGATCTCGGGGGCGTGCCGGTGCCCGAAGGGCTTGTGGACACGGAAGTTGCCGGCCCGCTCGGCGGGGTGCTCGCCGCTGTCGCGGCCGCCGCCGGTGGAGCCGGTCTTGGCGTCGACGACGACCTCGGGCAGCGCGAGCCCGTCCGCGAAGAGCGGGTGCAGGGCGTAGACCGAGGCGACGGCCATGCAGCCGGGCAGGTTGACGAAGCGGCCCTGCGGGACGGCCGGGGACAGCTCCGGGACGTAGTACGCGAAGTCCTCTGCGGCCGGCTGCTCGGCGGTGCGCGGGTAGTGGGCGCGGATCTCGCCCGGGTCGCGCAGCCGGAAGTCGCCCGCGACGTTGAGGATCCGCTTGGCGTGCCCGGACAGCAGCGGCAGCAGCCCGGGCAGTGTGCCGGTGGGCAGGCAGGAGATGGCGACGTCGACGTCGTTGGCGTCGTCGGCCAGCTCCCGCAGCGGGCGCAGCGTCAGCCCCGCGGCACGCGGGTGGTTGCGCAGCCACGGGTGGACGGCGCCGAGCGCGGCGCCGGCGGCGCGTTCGGCGGACAGGAAGGCGAGCTCCACGCCGGGGTGGTCCAGCAGCAGCCGGACGACCTCTCCCCCGCTGTAGCCGCTGGCCCCCGCGACGGCGACCCGGACCGTGCCGGGCGTGGTGTCAGCCAAGGCGGGCCGCCTTCTCGTAGGGACGGCGGAAGTCGCCCTCCTGGACGAGCTTGCGGATCGCGTCGGGCCGGCGGGCGACCTTGGCGAAGGCGTCGGCGTAGCGCAGGATGCGCTCGTACTCGACTGGGGAGCGCAGCTCGCGGCAGAGCACGAGCGTGGTGTCGAGCATGTGCCGGATCACCGGGAAGTCTTGCGGGGTGTGGTCGCGCACGGCGCCCGGGTTGAGGGTGAAGGGGTGACCGCCGCCGAAGCCGGCCCGGTGCACGAAGGGCAGGTGGCAGGGGATGGGCGTGTTCTGCCACTCGCGGGCCGGTACGCCCTCGGCGACCAGCAGCTCGTGGACGGCCTCCTTGACCGCGTACGCGGGCAGGTCCGCCAGGCCGATCGCCTCGGGGTGCAGGGTGACCCGGTACATGTTGTAGGCGTGGACGTGGCCCTCGGGCACGTACGGCGGGGTGAACAGGCCGGTGCCCTTCAGGGCCTCGCCGAGCAGGGCGGCGTTCCGGGCGCGGACCGCGTCGTAGTACGGCAGCCGCTGCAGCTGGCTCGCGCCGAAGGCGGCGGCGATCCAGGCCATGCCGTAGTCGATGCCGTGCCGGTCGAGGTAGGCCGTGGCCCGGTCGTACGACTCCTGCTCGGCGAAGAAGGCGATGCCGCCCTCGCCGCCGAGCGGGAAGTTCTTGTCGGCCATCAGGCTCTGCCCGGCGGCGTCGCCGAAGGAGCCGGCCACGCGGTCGCCGACGCGGGCGGAGTGGGCGTGCGAGGCGTCCTCGACCAGGGCGAGGCCGCGGCGGTCGGCGAGGGCGCGCAGCGCGGTCACGTCGGCGGGCAGGCCGTGGACGTGGACGGGCATCAGGGCGCGGGTGCGCTCGGTGACCGCCGCCTCGGCCGCGGCCGGGTCCATGCAGTAGGTGCGCGGGTCGACGTCGACGAAGACGGGGACCGCGTGCGCGGCCACGACGGCCTGCGCGGTGGCGATGAAGGTGAACGCCGGGACGATCACCTCGTCGCCGGGCCGGACGCCCGCGCCGACCAGCGCCATGTGCAGGCTGGAGGTGCCGCTGGCGGTGGGCAGCGCGAACGCCGCGCCCACGTAGGCCCGGTAGGCCTCGGCGAAGTCGGCGACGACCTTGTCGGGGTCCTGCCGCTGGGCCAGCAGGAGGTTGAAGACGTCCTCCTTGGTGATGACCGGGAACAGGGTGCGGCGCAGGTCCCTGGGGATGACCGCCGCGCCGCCGAGGGCGGCCAGTTCGGCGGTCACGTCGTCGGGGTGCGGCAGCGGCAGGGGTGCCGCGGGGAAGTCGGTGATCATGATTCAGCTCCCGAGAGGTCGCCCGGCGGGGCGGCCTGGGTGAGGGCCATCCGGACGCAGGCGGCGACGAGCGGGCTCAGCCGGTAGTTGAACTGCACGCCGGGCACCAGTCGCGGGTCGGCCTCCTCCTGCGTCCACATGGTGCGCAGGTCGTACGCGCCGAAGATCTTGAGCCGTTCGGCGCGGGCCCACACGGCGGGGTCGTCGGTCAGGACGGCGGCGGCCGGGCCGAAACCGAGGCCGGTGAGGTCGGCGACGAGCACCGGCGCGGTGCCCGCGGCGGCGAGCCGGGTCAGGTCGTGGGCGTTGCCGGCGTCGAGCTCGACCAGGTCGTACGGGACCGGGCCCGCGGCGTCGCCGGTGGCGCTGGCGGTGGCGGTGATGCCGAGCCAGTCCAGGAACGCGCGTTCCCGGTCGCCGGCGCCCGGCCGGGCGGCGACGCGGTCGCCGTGGCCGATGCCCTGCCCGGCGAGCGCCCCGTGCAGGGCGCCGCTGCGGCTGTTGAACAGCGCGGCCCTGGCGCGGCCGGTGCGCCGGGTGAGCAGCCGCTCCAGGCCGGGCAGTTCGCGGTCGCTCTTCTCGATGCTCATCACCACGCCCGAGGTGAGGACCCGGGTGAGCACCGTGGCGGTGTCGAACGCTTCCATGGGTGGGGTTCTCCTCCGTCTGCCGGTTACGCGGCGGTGGCGGCGGACTCGGGCCGGTAGGTCTCGACGACGTAGTCCGCGAGGTGGCCGGCCACGTCCACGCCGTGCTTGGCGGAGGAGCGGGCGAACTCGGGGTTCGCGTTGACCTCCAGGACCATCAGCTCGCCGGTGGTGCGGTCCTCGACGAGGTCGACCCCGTAGAAGCCCTCGCCGAGCGCGTCCACCACCTGGGCGCAGCGCTTCTCCATCTCGCGGGTCAACGGGACCCGTACGACCTCGGCTCCGAGGTGGGTGTTGGTGCGCCAGTCCGGCGAGACCCGCCGGATGGCGACGACGGGCGTGCGGCCGACGACCACGATCCGCAGGTCGTGGCCGGGCTTGTCGACGTACCGCTGGACCAGGACGGGGAAGAGCTTGCCCGCGGCGTCCGCGGACTCCCGTCCGCCGATCCACGCCTCGACGCACTCCTCGCTGGTCATCCGGGAGACCCCGCGGCCCCAGGAGCCGCTCACCGGCTTGATGACGGCGGGCAGTCCGACCTCGCCGACCGACTCGCGGACCTGCGCGTAGCTGAAGGCGTGGAAGGACTCCGGGTGGGGGACGCCGTGCCTGCTGAACAACAGGGCCTGCAGGCCCTTGTCGTTGCAGGTCTCGATCGTCGTCGCGCGATTCAGCGCGGGAACTCCGCTGAATTCCAGCCGGCGGGCCACATTGACGGCCTCGCGGTGCGAGAGATTACGGATGAGTGCGAGGGCGGGCGGTTTCTTCCGGCCCGTCACCAGCCCGGCCAGGTCCTCCAGCAGGACCGGGCGGACCGCGAGCCCCCGCGAACGCAACGCCTCCAGGAGGAGTTTCTCGTCGGGGCGCAGGACGGTGGCCGACAGCAGCACCTCTAACCCGGCGTCGGACCCGGTCACTCGCCCCAGTCCTCTTCGACCTCGGGCGCGAGCTCTATCCGTGCGCCGGCCTCGGACTTCTCGACGACCTCGTGCTCCTGGCCGCAGGCCGCGCACTCGGTGATCTCGCCCTTCAGCCAGTCCTGCCGGACCGGGATGTCCGTGTCGCACACCAGGCACTGGAGCGCCGCGACAGGAGCAGTCATTTCTCTTTCCTTTCCACTGCATTCCGGGGCGGAAAAAGCAACTTCAGAATCCCCCGCCGGCAACTCGGCGGTCCAGCGGGTTCGCCGCCGTCCTGGTGATACGGCCATCGGGATCCTCAATGGGAAACCGGCCCGTCCGGCGCGCGCACCGGCACCGCGGGTTTCCCGCGAAAGCGGAATTCACCGCGCTGCGGTGCGACCGCGGCTCGGATCACGGCGCGACGACGGTGCGGATGAACATCCGGGGAACGGACGGTGACGGCGGGATCCGTCGAACGATGTGTTCGATAAGTCCGTTATGTGGATGCTAGCTTCGGCCCGTGAACGACTCGGGCCTGCTCACCCTCGACACGCCGCTCCCACCGGCCACCCGCCGCACCCCGCGGCTCCTCCACTGGGTCACCGCGCTCCCCGTGCTCGCGCTGCTCGGCTGGTCCGTCGCGACGGCGGAACTCCACGGGGACATCAGGTACGTCCTGGCGTGCCTGCGGACCGCCGGCGCGGACGGCCTGTCGCCCTCCGAGACGTTCACCCACCGGCCGTTCTTCTACCGGTGGTTCGTCGCCGGGCTGGACTCGGTCACGGCCGGACCGGTCGCCGTGCGCGAGATGATCATCCGGCTCGCCGGAATCCTGCTGTGCGCGGCCGCGGCGCTGGTGCTGCGATGGGCCATGGCGCGCCGTCTGCCGCGTCGCGACGCGACGATCACGGCCGCCGTGGTGGGGCTCTCCCTCGCGTTCGCGCCGCGGACCGACTTCCTGCAGCCCGAGTGGGCCGCGACGCTGCTGTCGGTGGTGGCGGTCGCCCTGGTGCTGGGCCTCGACCGGCCGTGGACCGCCGCGCTCGCGGCCTCCTTGCCGCTGGCGCTCGCGGTGCTGATGAAGTACTCCACGGCGGCGACGGCCGCGATGGCACTGCTCGTCGTCCTCGCCGTCGACCGGCGCAGGGCGTTGCTGCTCGCCGGGACGACGGTGGCCGGCGGGGCCCTGCTCTTCGCGATCAGTCTGTGGTCGGGGTCCCACGAGTGGCAGTGGGTCCGCGACATGCCGCGGATCAACAAGGGGGCGCTGACCCGGCAGGGCCTCGACCCCGCCTTCCTGCTCGACAGGGGCGCCGACTTCCTGGCGAACCGGGTCTACTTCAGCCCGATGGTCGCCCTGCTCCCCGCCGCGCTGCTGCTGTTGCTGTCCCGTCAGGCGGACCGGCGCAGGCGGGTGGAGTGGGCCGTGCTGGCGGTGCTGATCTGCGCCGGCTGCCTGGCCGCGGTGGCGGTGCAGGGCAACTGGTTCGCCTACCACGCCGCAGCCCTGCCGGTCTTCGCCGCGGCCGTGTGGGGCCTGGCGGTGGCCCGCTGGTACGGGGACCTCAAGCGGCCGCCACTCTTCCTGACCGCGGTCACGGCGCTGTACGCGGTGCTGGTGCCCCTCGCCTCCCTCGCGCCCGCCTGGGCCCAGGGGACGGCGGCGGGCTGGCTGGCCGGGGCTGTCGCCCTGGCCGCGGCGTGCGCCGACCTGCGCCTGGCCCGTGACGGTGCGCGCCGCCCCGGCACCGCCCGGTGGCCCCGCGCCGCCCTGGCCCCGGTCGCGCTCTGCGGGGCGCTGTGCGTGGCGGTGACGGTCTGGCCCTCCTCCCCGCACCTGATGGGCCGTGCCGGGGTGAGCTCGACCAACGCCGAGTACCTGCGGACCATCGCGGACAAGGCCGCCGCGGCGGACGCGGTGCGCCGGCGGATCCCCGACGGCGCCCCCGTGCTCTACCTGGCCTTCGGTGACGACGCCTACTTCGTGGACCACCCGGTGCGGTGCCGGTACCCGATCCCCACCTTCCTGCAGCGCGTGCGGTACCTGCCGGACGTCAGCGCCCTCCGGTCGCACGCCGAGAACGCCCGCTGCATCACCGAGGACCCCGCGCCCTACGCCGTCCTGCAGCGTGCCTGGTTCGACCTGGACCGGGTCGACCCCTCGGTCGCGGCGCGCATCGAGGAGGTCTACGACTGCCCGCAGACCGCGGACCCACGGGACCTCGTGGTCTGCCGGCTCCGGGCGGGCCGCGGATAGCGCCGCCCGGAGCGCGGCGCGCGCTCAGTGCACCGCGAGGCGCAGCGCGAAACCGATGAGCAGCAGTCCGGTGACGCGTTCGACGCGGGCCCGCACCACGGGCCGGCGCAGTACCGCGCCGACCCGGTCGACCACGACGACGTAGGTGCCGAACCAGGTCACGTACAGCACGGCGAAGACCAGCGAGAGCAGGAGCGCGCGCGGCAGGACGCTGCCCTGGGCGGGCAGGAACTGCGGGAGGAAGGTCACGAAGAACAGGGCGACCTTCGGGTTGAGGGAGTTGGACAGGAAGCCCTGCCGCAGGTGGGCCGCACCGTTCGGCGGCGGGTCCCCGTCCGCCGGCTCCGGGGAGTCGGCGGCGCGGCGGGCCGCGCGCAGGGTCGTGAAGCCCATGTACAGCAGGTAGCCCGCGCCCACGGTGCGCAGCACCGTGAAGGCGACCGTCGAGGCCATCAGCAGCGCCGAGACCCCGAGCGCGGCCGAGGCGATGTGCACGCCCAGCCCGAGCACCCCGCCCACCATCGTCAGCAGCCCGCCCGCGCGGCCCGCAGCCAGGGCGTTCCTGGTGATCAGCGCCTGGTCGGGCCCGGGGATCATGATCAGGACGAGCGAGGCGGCGGCGAAGGTCAGCACGGCGGCGTCCGCAGCCGGGCGGCGAGCGCGCGGAGCACGACCGCGCTGTGCTCGCGCAGGTAGAAGTGGCCACCGGGGAAGGTGCGGACCTCCACCGGAAGGGTCGTCAGCTCCTGCCAGGCCGCCAGCTCGGCCTCGCCGACCCGGTCGTCGCGGCCGCCGAAGACCGTCACGGGGACCTCCAGCGCAGGCCGGTCCCGCCAGCGGTAGGTCTCCACGATCGTGTAGTCCGCCCGCAGCGGCACCGCGACCAGCGTCCGCAACTCCGGTTCGTCCAGCACTTCCCGCGGGATGCCGCCGTGCAGCCGGGAGACCTCCGCCAGCAGTTCGTCGTCCGGCAGCAGGTGCAGCCCCCGCGAGGTGCGCGGCAGGTGGGGCGCCGGGAAGCCGGAGACCACCAGGCGCTCCGGGAGCCCGCGGCCTGCCTCGCGCAGGGCGCCGGCCAGCTCGTACGCCACCAGGGCGCCGAGGCTGTGCCCGAAGAACGAGTACGGCGCGCCGAACGCCACCTGCTCGGTGAGCGCGGCGACCAGTGTCCCCATCGAGGTCAGCGGGGGCTCCCCGAAGCGCGACCCGCGGCCGGGCAGCTGCACGACGTGCAGTTCGACGCCGGTCAGGGCGCGCGCCCAGCGGACGTACTCGGCGGCCGAACCCCCGCCGTGGGCGAAGCAGTACAGCTTCGGAGCGCCGGGCCGGGCGGGCCCGCTGACCAGCCAGCGGGCCGACAGTTGGGTGATCATGGCGGGACTACCTCCCCAGGGGGGCCGGTCGGGCGGCGACGAGATGGGCCGCGAGGGCGTCGGCCGTCGGGTGGTCGGCGATCGCCTTGGGCGTCGTGTCGATCCCCAGGTCCTCCTCCAGGCGCCCGCACAGGTCGAGGGTGGTCGCCGAGTCGAAGCCCAGGTGGTCCAGCGGCAGCGTCGGGTCGATCTCGTGGGGCGCGACGTCGAGGAGTTCCGCCAGGAAGGCGACGATCCACTCCCGCATCTGCTCGTACGTCATCGTGTCTCCTCCGTCAGCGGCTCGGACGGGCCGAGCAGCCCCTCCAGGTGGCCGTCGAGCGCTTCCACCGTCGTGTACTGCAGGACCGTGCCGACGGGCACGGTGATCCCGAACGCCGTACGCAAGGACGCGACCAGCCGGGCCGCGAGCAGCGAGTCGCCGCCCGCCTCCAGGAAGTCGTCGGCGAGGTCGGCGCTGCCGAGGCCGAGCACCTCGCGCCAGATCTCGACCAGCTTGCGCTGGCGGTCGGTGCGCGGCGGTTTCGCGGGCCGGCCGCGCGCGGCGGTGCGGGCGCCGGCCTTGGCGAGCGCCTTGCGGTCGACCTTGCCGGTGCCGCTGAGCGGCAGCTCGGTCAGCGCGAACAGCTGGGCCGGCACCATGTGGGCGGCCAGCTGCCCGGCGGCGAAGTCCCGCAGCGCGTCGGGGGCGAAGCGGCTGCGCCGGTCCGGGCCGCGTGCCACGAGGACGTCGAAGCCCACCGAGCCGGGGCCTCCGTCGCGGGGCGTGAGCACGGCGCTGTCGGTGAAGCCCGCGGCGGCGAGTTCGGCCGCCCACTGCGCGCGGTCGAGCAGCGGGTGCGTGCTGCGCAGTTCGGTGTCCTCGAAGGTGTCGAAGCCCTGCTGGAGCCCCATCACCAGGTCGAACCAAGGGTGGAAGGCGGTCTGCTCGACGATCAGCAGGGTCCCGCCGGGGGCGAGCAGCCCCCGCAGGGTGCGCAGCGTACGGCGCACCTGGCGGGTGTCGTGCAGCACGCTCGCCGCGACGACCAGGTCGGCGGTGTGGTCCTCGAAGCCCTGGGTCTGCGGAGGCGCGTCCAGGTCGAGCAGGTCGCAGCGCAGGAACGGGTACTGCGTGCCGAGGACCTCGCGGGCCCGGTCGGTGAAGTACCGGGAGATGTCGGTGAACAGGTACTCCGTGGGCGCCGTGCGGCCGGCGGGCAGCAGCGGGAGCAGGTGCCGGGTCAGCGAGCCGTAGCCCGCACCGACCTCCAGGACGCGCAGCGGCCGGTCGGCCGGCCATCCGGCGGCGAGGCGGCGCACCGCCTCCGTGGCGACGGCGTACGTCGGGCCGAACAGCCGCTCGTAGACGCCGGGGGTGCGGTCGGAGGCGTACAGCTCGGCGGAGTGCACGCTCTGGGTGAGGACCCCGGCGACGTCCCCGGCCAGGGCCAGCATCCAGTCGGTGACGTCCTCGGGGATGCCCAGCACCTCGCCCAGCACGGTGCGGCTGCGGGCGGCGAGCGCGTCGGGGATGCCGTCCGCGGCGGGCGGCCGCGCCGCCGCGGCCCGGGCCAGCCAGCGCTCGTAGCGCGGGGCGACACCGGCGGCGGCGTTGTCGGGCAGGCCCAGGCGGTGGAAGGCGGTGCCGACTGCGGTCGCGTACACCTCGTTCAGCACGTCCCAGGCGGTGCGCAGCTCCCGCGGCGAGGGACCGGGGGCGGGCACCTCGGCGGCGGAGCACAGCGCCCGCCAGTCGGCTTCGGCCCGGTCGGGATCGGCGTGCTCGGTGACGAAGAGCCCGTCGGCGCCTCCGGGGTCCCCGGCCGGGACGACGTACCCCAGCAGCCGGGCCGCGCCGGCCTCGCCGTCGGCCTTGACCACGACCGCGCTGTCCACGCCCGGGTGCCGGGTGAGGGTCGCCTCGATCTCGCCGAGCTCCACACGATGTCCGTTGATCTTGACCTGACCGTCCCTGCGGCCCAGGAACTCGATGCTGCCGTCCGGCAGGTAGCGGCCGAAGTCGCCCGTCCGGTAGAGCCGTTCGCCGGTGACCGGATGCGTGACGAAGGCAGCGGCGGTGCGCTCGGCGTCGCCCCGGTAGCCGCGGGCCAGGCCGTGGCCGCCGATGTACAGCTCGCCGGCGGTCCACACGGGACAGGGCGCGTACCGCTCGTCGAGGACCTGGAAGGTCTGGTTCCGCAGCGGCTTGCCGTACGGCACGCTCGTCGCGCCCGCCGGGACCTCCTCCACCGGGTGGAAGATCGACCAGATCGACACCTCGGTGGCGCCGCCCAGGCTGATCACCCGCGCCCGCGGCCACAGCGCGTGGATGCGGCCGGGCAGGTCGACGGGGATCCAGTCGCCGCTGAGCAGCACCAGCCGCAGGTCCGGCGGGACCTGCGCGCCCCCGGCCTCCAGATGCTCGACCAGCATCTGCATCTGCGCGGGCACCGAGTTCCACACCGTCACCCCGTGCGCGGCCATCACCTCGGACCAGTGCGCGGGTTCGGCCCGCTGGTCCGGGTCGGGCAGCACCAGCGCGGCCCCGGCGGCGAAGGTGCCGAACAGGTCGTGCACGGACAGGTCGAAGCCGAGGTCGGCGAGGCCGAAGAGACGGTCGGTGGGGCCGATCCCGAAGCGCTCGTTGATGTCGGCGACGGTGTTGAGGGCCGCCCGGTGCTCGATCATCACGCCCTTGGGGGTGCCGGTCGAGCCCGAGGTGTAGAGGACGTACGCCAGGTCGGCGGGGTCGGCCGGGCCCGCCTGCACGGCGTCGCCCGGGGTGGCGGTGGTGCCGGAGGGCGGCTCCGCGAGGACGCGGGGCAGGTCCTGCGGCCACTCCAGCCGCGCGTCCGTCCCGGCGTCCGTGACCACCGCGACCGCCCCGGCGTCCGTGAGGATGCGCTCCCGGCGCAGGGCGGGCAGTTGCGGGCCGACCGGGAGGTAGGCGCCGCCCGCCATGAGCACGCCGTAGGCGGCGGCGACCTGGGCGGGGCCCTTGTCGAGGGTGATGCCGACGGTACGGTCGCGCAGGTCGCCGCCGGAGAGCCGGCCGGCGACGGAGGCGGCCCACGCGGCGAGTTCGCCGTAGGTCACGGTACCGGCGGTCGTGATCACGGCGGGACGCCCCGGGTGCCGTCCGGCGCGGTCGACCAGCGCGGAGTGCAGCAGCCCGGACGGCAGCTCGCCCTCGGTGGCGTTGGCGGCCTCGCGGGCGGTGAGCTGGTGGGCGGGGAGCGGGATCACCAGCTCCTCGTCCCACGGGGATCCGTCGGCGGCTCGAGCCGCGCCACGGCGCCGGTGTAGGCCGCGAACATGTCGTCGAGCATGCCCTCGGGGAAGAGCTCCTCGACGGTGTCCCAGGTCAGGTCCAGGCTTCCGGTGATGTCGACGACCTGGTGGTCGAGCCAGACCTGCGGGGTCTGGCTGATCCGGTACGTGATGGAACCGAAGTGGTCCATGGCCGACGAGACGTCCGCGGCGGTGCCCAGGCCGCTGGTGAAGACGACCGGCATCGTCTCGAAGCCGTTCTGCAGGCCGAGGCGGCGGCGTTCGCGCAGCGCCTGCAGGGCGCTGACGTGGCGGTGCCGCAGGTCCTTGCGCAGCTGCCGCTGGACGCGCCCGGCCCGCTCGGCCAGCGGGACTCCGCCGCTCGCGTCCGTCTCCAGCAGGCAGATGGACGTGAAGTCGCCGACCACCCTGCGCAGATGGGGGTGGACTCCGCGGTGCCCGGCTCCATCGCCGGAGAGCACCAGCGGGAGCCGGTTGAAGAGGGTGAGGTTGAGGGTGAACCGGCGGGTGCCGCTCCACATCGCCAGGACCTCGGAGAACACCGTGGCCAGCAGCGCCGTCGGGGTCAGGCCGCGCTCCTCGCAGCGCCCCTGCAGCCGCTTCCAGTCCTCCGGCGCCAGGTGGAACTCGCGGTGCGTGAAGACCGGCTTGTGCACGGCGACTGGGGACTTCGCCAGCGGCAGGTCGGGCGGCGGGGCCAGAGTCGCGGCGCGCGCCGTCCAGTACTCCCGGGCCTTGCGGTGCCGCGGCGACTCGTCGCCCCGCTCCAGGGCGAGCGCGTAGTCGCGGAAGCCCACCTCGACCGGCGGCAGCACCCGCTCCTCGTCCTGGCACAGCTGCGCCCACTCGCTGAACAGCACGGTGATGCTGGCCAGGTCGACCATGAGCAGGTCGAGGCTGACGTGCAGCCGGTCGTGGCCGGGCAGCCGGGACATGCGGATGTCGAACAGCGGCCAGTCGGCCGCGGTGTACACGCGGTGCGACATCTCCCCGCGCACCTCGGCCAGATGCCGTTCCGCCTCCTGCGGGGGCGCCCCGCGCAGGTCGGTGCAGCGGATCTCGTAGGCGGGGACCTCGGGCAGGATCCGCTGCCGGCCGTCCTCGCCGACGACGCAGCGCAGCATGCCGTGCCGCTCGATGAGCCGGGTCCAGGCGCGGGAGAGCAGCGCCGGGTCCAGGCGGCGGCCCTCCAGCTCGAAGTAGGCGTGCGGGGCGACGTTGCCGAGCACGAAGTTGGGGCCGCGGCCGACCCAGTACGCGTACTGGATCTCGGTCAGCGGGAAGGGGGCGTGGGCGTCGTCGTTCGCGGTCATCGGGATGTCCCCTCCGGGAGGAGTTCTGCCATGGCGGAGCGCAGCCGTACCGGCAGCGGCCCCTCGTCGTCCTCGCTGGCGCGGATGGCCACGCCGAGCGCGAACCGGTCCCACACCTGGAGCACCTGCACCTGCCACAGGGGGCGCTCGGGTTCGGGGATCTCGTCGTCGACGACGGCCAGGCCGCCGTCGCGCAGGCGGTGCACGGAGAAGGCGTCGAAGCCCCGGCACATGCCCATGCCGGTGGCCTTGGTGTACGCCTCCTTGGCGACCCAGGAGTCGGCGAAGGCGTGACCGCGCTGGTCCTCGCGGTCGCGTCGCAGCACCTCGTTCTCCAGGGGGGTGAAGACCTTCGGCGCGAACTGCATCGCCTCGGGCCGGGCGGGGGTGGTCTCGGCGTCCACCCCGGCGGTGCGGCCGCGCACGACGATGGCGGCGATCAGCCCGTTGGTGTGGGTGATGTTGAAGTCGAGCCCCCAGTCGGCGCCGTCGACCACGGGCCGCCCGTACTTGCCCTTGCGGAAGCGCCACGAGTCCGGTGGCTCGTCGGTGTAGAGCGACAGGACCTGACGGGACAGCAGCCGTGCGCCGAGGAAACGGCGCCGGGCGGCGGGGAACAGCAGCCGGTCGTGCCGGGCGCGCTCCTCGTCGGTCAGCAGCTCCAGACCGCCCGTCGCCTCGGCGAACCGGTCCACGTCCTCCTCGGCCAGCAGCCACACGTCGGCGCTGTCGGCGAGCGGGTCGGCGGACGGTACCGCGGTGTCCATGAGCACTGCCTCCATCGGTGGGTCACCAGTTGACGGGGAACGCGCGGAAGGAGAAGAGCAGGCCGTCGCGGTGCGCCGCCTCCAGCGCCGCGGCCACCTCGTCGACCTCCTCGGGGCCGGTCACCCGGCGCGTGGGGTGGAACCGCCGCAGCAGCCGCTCCAGGCAGAGCAGCAGCACCGCCGGGGAGCGCAGCGGCGGGCTCAGGCTCTCCCGGCCGCGCAGGTGGAGGTGGACGACGACCGCGGCGGCGGAGACCGTCGTGTACTGCTCGGCCAGGTCGAACAGCTCGGCCGACTGGCCCGCGGCCTTGCCGAGGGAGGAGGTGAGCTTGCGGTGCTCCTCGGCGATCCGGTCCAGTTCGCCGGCGAGCGCGTCCGCGGTCGCCGCGCCGTCCGCGAGCCGGGCCGCGTCGCGGCCGGTGGTGGCCGCCGCCTCCCGCCGCAGCTCGGCCACGGCCGCGCGCAGGGTGACCACCGGGTCGTCGACGCCGCGGCTGAACAGCTGCTGCCCGGCGGGCCGGTACGGCTCCATGGGGTGGGCCGGGTCGAAGAGTGCGGCGACCCTGGCCGCGGCCTGTTCGACCAGCCCCGGCGGCGGGGTGACGGCGGAGGTGAGCAGCGGTCCGAGCTGCAGGGCGATGTTCTTCAGGTTGACCACGGTGTTGCCGTCGGCGAAACCGGCCACGCCGAAGTCGCGCCGCGCCTTCTGGAAGATCCCGTGCCGGGGGTGGTCGCGCAGCCAGTGGCGGGCGCCGAGCACCACGCCCAGCCGGCCGAGCGTCCCCTCCAGCAGGGTGGGCACGAAGTACTTGACCGCCGATGACCAGATGCTGATCTGCGCCGGGGCCATCTGCAGGGCGCGCACCGCGGTGGAGGTCATGGCGTCGGCGACCAGCAGTTCGGCGTAGGACTCCGCGAGCTGCCGCCGCGAGTACGGGATCGCCGAGACCGTGGTGCCGAAGACCTCCCGGGTCGTGGCGAAGTCCAAGGTGGTGCGCAGGGCGGTGTCCACCGTGCTCAGCGCGATCAGGTTGATCAGGACGCGGGCGAACTGCCCGGCTTTCAGGGCGATCTCCAGGCCCTGACCCTCGCGGCCGACGAGCGCGGCGGACGGAACGAAGCAGTCCCGCAGCCGCACCCCGCTCATGTCGAGGCCGCGCAGGCCGTGCAGCGGCTCGTCGGGCAGCGGTTCGCAACTGCCTTTGGTCAGGGCGCGCTTGTCCAGGGCGAGGATCGAGTAGCCACCCGGGCCGCCCTGGGGGGAGGTGCGGGCGAAGAGCATGACGACGTCGGCCTGGGTGGCGTTGCCGATCGTCCACTTCTCGCCGTCGAGCAGCCAGCCGCCCTCGACGGGCCGCGCGGTCAGCTCGTTGGCGAGCACGTCGCTGCCGTGCCGGCGCTCGGACAGGCCCCAGGCCATCTTGCCGCCGGAGCGGACGTGGTCCGCGAAGGACGTGCGCTGCTCGTCGCTGCCCGCGATCCACAGCGGCATGTAGGCGATGCTGGTGATCACCATCGCGGTGGCGGTGGTGGGGTCGCGGCGGGCGACCAGCCGGAACAGGTGGTAGCCGTCCTGCACGTCGACGGCCCGGCCGCCGTGCGCGGCGGGCACGATCCAGTCGTACAGGCCCCAGGAGGCCAGCAGGTCGACGAACTCGTGCGGGTACGCCTCGCGTTCGTCCAGGTCGAGGACGCGGGCGTACGGCATGGGACCGGAGGGGTCGTTGGGGCTCCCCAGGTGGCGCTCCAGGTCGGCCATGAGCGCGGGCAGATCGGTCATGTCTCCTCGTCCTCCGGTCCCGGTCGGTCGCACAGCCGCACCGGCAGTGCCGTGAACAGGCGGCGTGCCGCGTCGAGTTCGGTGATCAGCCGGCCCGCCGGGGCGACGTCCCGGCCGGCGGTGCGCGGGTCGCGGCCCCCGGCCACCGTGAGGAGCAGCGCCGTCACGGCGGTGAGCCATCCGGCTCCGCCGGGCTCCGGCTCGCCGTACAGGCCGCCGCGGTCGCGGTGGAACCACCAGGTCAGGGCCGCCGTCGCGGCCGCGTGGAGCGGGCACAGCCGGTCCGCCAGGTCGAGCAGGTCGGGGGCCGTCCGCTGCCGCGGCGCGGCCGCCGCCTCCCGGAAGGTCGCGGCCAGGCCCGACTGCACCCCGGTGACCAGCGTCGCGGCGCGCGTCGCGCCCCGGCGGTGGAGTTCGGCGGCGATGGTGTCGGCGTGCGAGGCGAAGCCGAGCAGGATGTCGTCGCCCGGCCGGGCCCCCAGGTCGAGGGCGGCGGGGTCGAGGCCCGGCAGGGCGGCGCCGCCCAGGTCGAAGAGGGCGGCGAGCCTGCGCTCGCGCTCCGGTTCCGGTTCCCGGGGTGTGGCGTACGCGGGCAGGAACATCGCGACCGCCCGCAGGTTGCCCAGCACGCTGGTGTCGATGACCTCGACCATCGCGTTGTCCCGGACGGCCTTGTCGAGGACGGCGCCCGGGCCGTCGCCGTCCCGCAGCACCGCGCGCGCCCCGACGAGGGCGCGGGCACGGCGCGCGCAGTCGGCGGTGAGCCGGGTGGCCAGGCGCTTGACGACGGACGAGGCCAGGCCGAAGGTGCCCGGCGCGACATGGGCGTACCGGGCCGCGACGAGCGCCGACAGGTCGGCGGCCATGAACTCCGCGGCGGCCACCGCCAGTTCCCGCGCCCCGTACGGGGTGTCGGCGACCGGCTCGCCGCCCGTGCGGTGCGCCCGCGCGAACCGCAGGGCGGTGCGCAGCGCGGTGTCGGCGGTCGCCAGGCAGCCCGCGGTGCTCATCAGCCGGACGATCTGCTGGGCCCGCATCGCCCCGGCGAGCCCGGCGCCGGCGCCGCCGACCACGGCGTCCGGCGGCACGGGCACCGCGTCGAAGGCCAGGTCCGCGAAGTCGATGCCCCGCATCCCCGTGGTGCGGCGCGCGGGCAGCCGCCGCACGCGGGCGTCGGCCAGGGTCTCCGGGCCGAGCAGCAGCGCCGTGAACGCCGCCGGGCCCCGGTCGGCGGTCCTGGCCACCACGACGGCCGCGTCGGCGCTCGCGCCGCGCCCCACGAGCCATTTGGTGCCGGTCAGCGTCATGGCGCCGGTGTCGAGGCGGCAGGTGTTCGCCAGCACGTCGCTGCCCGCGTGCTCCTCGGACAGCCCGAACGCGACGGTACGGCCCTCGCGCGCCCACGCGGCGACGGTCCTGCGCTGCTCGGGGGTGCCGGCGGCGAGCACGGTCATGACGGCGGAGATGCCGAACATGGTGGCGGGCATGACGTTCACGTCCCGCCGGGCGGCGACACGGACGAGGACGTGGGTGTCCTCCAGCGTGCGCAGGCTCCCGCCGAGGTCCGCGGGGAGGTAGGCGACGTGGAAGTCCTCCTCCCGCAGCCGCGCCTCCCACCGCGCCGGGTACGCCTCTTCGTCGTCACGGGCCGCCCCGGCGGCGAAGCCGTAGGCATTCCCGGGCTCCCACGGGTCCCCGAGGGCGGCGTCCAGCGCCTCGGCGGCAGCGAAAGGGGTCTCCGGTCCCGCGGGCGTCACGTCGCCGGGCCTTCGCGGCCGCACTGCGACGGCCGTCGACGACGGAGCGGGGCCGTCCCCCTCCGCCCCCCGGGCTGCCCGCGGCCGCGGTGCCGCGCCGGGCACCCGGCCGGAAGACCCGGTCCCGCGACCGGACCGGCCCGGGGCCCAAGGGTGTTCCGCCCCCGCAGCAGACGCCGCCGGGCCGTCCGCTCCGGACCACGGCACATCGTCGCCCGGAGCGCGGGAGGCGGTCACCTCCGCGCCCGCGACGGCTCCGTCCCGCGGGGGCAGCCGGAGCCCGCGCCCCGTCCCCGGCACGTCGTCGTGCGCGGCGCCGGACACGAAGGGCGCTCCCGGCGGGGACGATTGCCGGCGCCTCACGGCCGTACCCCCACCGCGGGGCCGGGCGCGTTCGCGTCGTCCGGCGAGGGCCGGGTCGCGATGCCCGCCGGGAAGGCGACCCCCGCCGCACGCAGGAACGCGAGCCGCTGGTGGAAGGCGGCGCCGGTCATGATCTGCCGGGCGACGTCCGCGACCCGCCGGTGCTCGGGGGCCGCCAGGTACGTCCCGCGGACCCAGGCGTTGAAGCTGCCCATCGCCGGCCCGCACCAGATCTGGTAGTCGACGGCGCGGTCGGCCTCGCCGGTCTTGGCCCAGCGCGAAGCCATGCCCAGGTACCAGCGGAAGACCAGCGCGGCACGCCGCTTGGGGTTGCCCTCGGCGCGGGCCAGCTGGTCGGGGTCGCGCCGCCGGAAGTACGCGAGGGTCTCGTCCCACACCGTGTCCAGCGGACGCCGGAAGACCTGCTGCTCCACCTTCTGCCGCACCGCCGCCGGGATGGCCTCGATGCCGTCGTACGTCCGGTACAGCTCGTAGAGCTGCTTGGCCCGCATCGGGAAGAACGTGCCCCGCTTGAGCACCTGGAGCTCGACGCCCATCTCGAACATGTCGGCCGCCGGGGCCATCTCGAAGTCGGCGATGCCCGCCTGGGCCAGCATCTCCTTGACGCGGGGCGAGGTGTCGGCCTCCAGGCAGGACTGGTTGACCGATCCCGTCACCACGTAGTCGGCGCCCATGGCGAAGGCGGCGGCCGCCGCCTCGGGCGTGCCGATGCCGCCGGCGGCGCCCACGCGGATGCGCTCGGCGTAGCCCTCCTCCTGCTGGACGGCGTCGCGCTGCCGGATGATGACGGGCAGCAGCGCGGGCAGCGGGCGGCGGTCGGTGTGGCCGCCGGAGTCGGCCTCGACGGTGATGTCGTCGGCGAGCGGGACGCGTTCGGCGAGCCGGGCCTGCTCCTGCGTGATCGCGCCCTCGGCGACGAGCGCCCGCACCATGGCCTCGGGGGCGGGCCGCATGAACAGCTCGGCGAGTTCGGGGCGGGAGATCTTGGCGATGACCCGGTTGCCCGCCGTCACACCGTACGGTCCGCCGGCCCGCAGCCCGGCCAGCCGGTAGCGGACGAGGTGCGGGGTGAGGGCGAGGAAGGCGGAGGCCTCCACGCAGGGCACGCCGTACTTCAGGAACAGGTCGACGGCGGTGCGCTCCAGCCGCTCCTCGCTCGGGCTGTGGATGAGGTTGCAGGCGTACGGGAGGCCGGGGATCTCGTCGCGGAAGCGGACCAGGGCCTTCTCCACGGCCTCCGGGAGCAGGCCGGCCGCGCCGTACGAGCCGAGGAAGCCGGCCCGGGCCATTGCGACGACCATGCCGGCGGAGGCGATGCCGTTGGCCATGGCACCGCTCATGTAGGCGTAGCGCAGGCCGTGGGCCTTCAGGAAGGCGGCGCTGCCGAGTCGTTCGGGACCGAGCGGGGGCGCGGCGGCGACGATCTCGTGCTCGCCGGCCGGGCCGACGGCGCCGCCGGTGGCGGCGCCCAGCCCGTAGGGACCGCGCAGGACGTAGACGGGCTCGTCGAGCCGCATCAGGGCTTCGTAGACCCCGGTGTCGCCGACAGCCGGCGCCTGGGGTCCGGTCCACCGCGGCCGGTGGAGGTCGGTGGTCATGCTGCGTCTCCTGTCGCTCGCCGCTTGCTCAGGTCCGGTCGTGGTGGATCTCGATGCCGATGTCGCCCAGCCGGTAGATCCGCAGGGTCGACTTCCAGACGCTCGCGTCGCCGAGCAGCAGGATCCGGCCCGGTTCGCGGCGCACCTCCTTGACGTGCACGTCGAACTCCATGTCCGGGTCGGTGCGGAGGATCTGGCCGCGGTAGCTCCAGGTCATCTCGGTGCCGGAGGCGAGCGCGAAGCGCGGGTTCACCAGCCCGTCGGTGAGCCCGGCCTCGACGGCGTACACCTGCAGGCCCTGCAGCAGCGCCTCCACGCCCAGCGATCCGGGCATCACGGGGTCCCGGTGGAAGTGGCAGCTGAAGTACCAGTCGTCGGGGCGGATGGAGCGGTGGCCGCGCAGGTAGCCCCGGCCGTGCTCGCCGCCGCCGGGCAGGACGTCGACCCATTCGACGAGGTCGAGGTGGCCGCCGGCCAGCCGGGTCGTGCCCCGGGTGGCCTGCGCGGCGCGGTGGGCGGCCAGGTCGACGCGGCGGACGCCGGCCGGGCGCGCGGGCTGCCGGTCGAGCCAGGGCAGGACGTGCTCGCCCTTGTCGAGGCCGACCTGGTTCTCCAGGGCCTTGGCGTTGAAGTAGCCGAACAGGGACTCGCCGCGGTAGAAGACCTCGCCGTCGGCGGAGAGTTCGTACGCGTAGTTCTGCAGGATCGAGCCGGGCATCCGGTCGCTGGACAGCAGCGTCGAACGGTGCCTGATGGTCTTGCCGCGCAGGTCGACGTCCTTGACGAGGGTGGCGCGGCCGTCCAGGTTGCGGATGCTGAACTGCTCGTCCGGGAAGGGCAGCGTGGCGCCCAGGTAGTAGCCGAGGAGGATGGCGGCCTGGAGGCTGGACTCCATGTGGACGCAGTTCGGCATGGACGGGTGCCCGTTGTGCGCGTAGTACCAGGCGTCCTCCGGCGCGTCGTACTCGGTGACCATGACGGCGCCCTTCTTCAGCACGCCGCGGGTGCCCTCCAGTGCCATGACGCGGTCGACGAAGAGGAAGTCGCCGTTGGGGATGTACGGCGCGCGGCTGTCGGCGTAGACCTCGAACTCGGGGCCCATCGCGACGGCCAGGTCCCCCTTGGCGGCGTGCGCCATGTGGAACTCGTTGAGCAGCGCGGGCTCGCCGCTCGCGGGGCTGAGCCGGCCGAGGAAGTGCGGCACCGTGCCGCCGGTCTCCGGGCGGTACGGGGTGCCGGGCTTCTCCACCAGGCGGATCCCGAGGCCGGTGACCCCGATCGACGGCTTGCCGTCGCGCAGCACGACCACGTCCGCGGTGATGGCGGGACGGGGCAGCAGCGTCAGCCCGGTGACGTCGATCCGGTACTCGATGCGTTCGGTGGCCGGGGTGATCTGGCCGCGGACCTTGACCTCCGTGGTCAGGCCCTGGACGGGCTGGAAGCGGGCGTCGGGGAAGCACAGGTGCAGGCCGAGGGACATCGCGTACACCTCCAGCAGTTGCACCGCGCCCTCGGCGACCAGCGAGCCGGCGAGCACCGGGTCGTCCGGGAAGTGGCAGGTGAAGTACCAGCCGTCCGGGACGAGGTGCTTGACGGCCTCGATCCGGCCGAGGCCGTGCGCGCCGCCCTTGCGGTCCAGCACGGTGACCTCGTCGGCCATGCGCAGCCGCTCGCCGGGCAGGCGCAGGGAGGTGTTGCAGCCCTCGGGCTGCCGGTGGCCCGGCCCGAAGACGTCCGCGATCCGTCCCTCGGCGAGCGCCGCCAGGTCGGCGGCGGTCAGCGCGGTGCGGGAGGTGGGCTGCACGGGCTTGAAGGAACTCGCCCCGGAGAAGGCGCCGTCACCCTTGGGCGGCACGGCCCTGCCCTGGATGATGCCGAGCGAGTTCTCCAGTTCGTCGTCGGTGAAGAAGCCGGCGCAGGCGTTGTTCAGCTTCAGGATCAGCTCGCCGTCGGCGTAGCAGTCGTAGTGGAAGAAGAACAGCGTCGTGTCGCCCTGCCGCACGAACTGGTCGATCCAGATGTCGTAGCGCAGCGTCTGGCCGACCCGCGGCAGGTCCCCCACGAAGCTGAGGCTGCTGTCGAGCAGGCGGTAGACGCGGTCCCCGCGGTTGGTGAAGTCGATGCCGAGGTAACTGATCAGCAGCAGGTCGCACTGGCCCGCCTCGATGGTCACCGCCGGGGGCACCTGGCCGTCGACGGCGTACCAGGCGTCGACCGGCACGTCGTACTCGGTGCGGATGAACGAGGGCTCGAACGCCCCCGGTTCGGCCTCCAGCGCGGTGACGCGGGTGGCGAAGTGGTACGGCGGGGCGGGCAGCCGGACACGGCGGCGGTGACCGTCGATCTCGGCGAAGCGCGGGCCGAAGACGTTCCCGATCTTCCCGGTGGCGAACTCCAGGAGGTCGTGCTCGTCCCAGACCACGCCCTCCGGCTTGGGCGGGCGTACGGCGGGGGTCG
>NZ_JARAVK010000119.1:0-28571 GCF_033792765.1 Streptomyces sp. PA03-6a
CTGCAGTTGATGGGCGTCTCCTCCGTGTACCAGACGCTGGTCACCGCGAGGATCACCAGCACGCCGGTGACCAGCGTCTGGTACACGGAGGAGACGCCCATCAACTGCAGGCCGTTGCGGAAGACGCCGACGATGAGCACACCGACGAACGTGCCGAGGACGGTGCCGCGGCCGCCGAACAGGCTCGTGCCGCCGAGGACGACGGCGGTGATGCTGTCGAGGTTGTCGGTCTGCCCCGCCTGGGGGTCGCCGACCCCGGTCCGCGACACCAGCAGCAGGGCGGCGATGCCGTAGACCAGTCCGGCCACCGTGTAGACGCCGACGGTGAGCCGGGAGACCCGGATGCCGCTGAGCCGTGCGCTCTCCGCGCTGTTGCCGAGGGCGTAGACGTGGCGGCCCCAGGCGGTGCTGCTCAGCGCGTAGGCGAAGCCCAGGAAGAGGGCGATCGTGACCAGCGACCCGTAGGTGACGTCGGTCCTGCCGAGCGGGAAGGTGCGACCCAGCGCGGTGAGCGGTTCCGGGAGGCCGGTGACGGTCTGTTCGTCGGAGTAGATGTGGGTGAGGGCGAAGGCGACGTTGAGCATGCCCAGCGTCACGATGAACGGGGGCAGCGGCACCGTCCGCACCAGGAGCCCGTTGACCAGACCGAACGCTCCGCAGACCAGGATGCCGAGGGCGATGGCGAGCAGCGGCGGCAGCGGACCCTGGACGGCGAGTTTGGCGATGAGGATGCCGCCGAAGGCCATGACCGCGCCGCACGACAGGTCGATGCCGGCGGTGAGGATGATCAGCGTCTGGCCGATGGCGAGCGTGCCGACCACCATGACCTGCTGGAGGATCAGCGAGAAGTTGCCGCCGGAGAGGAACTGGTCGGTGGCCAGGGAGAAGAACACCGAGGCGAGGACGAGGGCCGCGAACGGTCCCGCGGCGGGCGCCGTGAGGAACCGGCGCAGCGCGGCCGGTTCCCTGCTCACGGTGGGGAGCGAGGTGGATGCGGTCACCGGGCTCAGCCCCAGCAGTTCTGCAGGCCGAAGCCGGTGTCCTTGGACTCCGCGCCCGTCTGCGCCTTGTCGGTGATCAGGGTGACGCCGGTGTCGGTGTAGCCGCTGGTCTTCTTGCCGTCCTTGGCGAACGCGGCCACCGCCTTGACGCCGTCGGCGGCCATCTTCAGGGGGTACTGCTGGGAGGTCGCGGCGATCTTGCCGTCCTTGACCGCCTGCACGCCGGTGCAGCCGCCGTCGATGGCGACGATCGTGACGTCCTTTTCGCGGCCCTTGGCCTTGATGGCGGTGTACGCGCCGAGCGCCGCCGGCTCGTTGATCGCGTAGACCAGGTTGATGTCGGGTGCCTTCTGCAGGCAGGTCTCCATGGCGGTCTGGCCCTTGGCCTGGTCACCGCCGGTGTCCTGGGAGCAGACGATCGACGGGTCGGAGGCGCTGACCCCGAACCCCTTGATGAAGCCCTCGTGGCGCTGCACGCCGACCGACACGCCGGGGGCGAGGTCCAGCGTGGCGATCTTCGGCGTCTTGCCGGCCATCGCGGCCTTGGCGTACGCGCCGATCAGCTCGCCGGCCTTCACGTTGTCGGTGGCGAACAGCGCGTCGGCGGCGTCCTGCGGCTCCGGAGGGGTGTCCAGGGCGATGACGAGCACGCCCTTGGCACGGGCCTTCGCGATCGCGGGGACGATGGCCTTGGAGTCGTTGGGGGTGATGAGCACGCCCTTGACGCCGGCGGCGACCATGTTCTCCAGCGCCGTGACCTGGCTGGCGTTGTCACCGTCGAACTTGCCCGCCGCGGTGGTCAGTTCAATGTTCTCGCTCTTGGCGGCCTGCTCTGCGCCCTGCTTCATCTTGACGAAGTAGGGATTGGTGTCGGTCTTGGTGATCAGGCCGACCTTCACCTTGCCCCCGGACGGGGAGCCGCCGCCGGAACCGGAACCGCACGCGGCCAGTGACAGGGCGAGGCCGGCGGCACCGATGACGAGGACCGGACGGGCTCTACGGGACATCTGCGACTCCTACGGGAAGCAGTGAGCGGGGAAAGCCGTATGGCGCTGCGTTCGGCGAAGGATCTCGCCAGGGGAATGCCAACGTTGACACATGTCATCGTTGACACCGCATGCGGAGGATGATGGACTCCCGCTCCGGCAACGTCAATGCCTTTGCCGAGGAAGCCCGTTGGCAGCACGTGGCGCCCGCCCCCGACACCCCGCCCGGGCCGCGCCGGGGCCGGCCCACGTCCCCGCTCCCACCTGGAGGAACCACCCCATGCAGCCGCGTCAGGTCACCGTGCTCGGAGAGTGCGTCGCCGATGTCTTCCCCGAACCCGGGCACGGGGCGGCCCCGTCCGGTGCGCCCGGCCGCTCCCCGGACGGGTCGCAGGAGCTGCGGCTGCGCGCCCTGCCGGGCGGCGGTCCGGCCAACACCGCCGTGGGCCTGGCCCGTCTCGGCACGCCGACCCGGCTGCTGGCACGGTTGTCCGGTGACGTCTTCGGCCGCCTGTTCCGCGCCCACCTGCTGGCATCGGGTGTCGACCTGTCGGCGGCCACGGACGCTCCCGAACCCAGCACGCTGGCGGTCGCCGACGTCGACGGCGACGGGCAGGCCGCGTACTCCTTCCACGCCGAAGGCACCGCGGACTGGCAGTGGACGCGCGAGGAGCTGGGCCGCGCCGCACTCGGCGACGCGGCCTGCGTCCACTCCGGTTCGCTCGCCCTGGTCAGGCGACCGGGGGCCGTCCTCCTGGAGGAGGTGCTGGCCGGGGCACGGCAGCACGCGACGGTCAGCATCGACCCCAACGTCCGGCCCGCCCTGGTCGATCCGCGGGTCTACCGCGACCGGATCCGGACGTGGTGCGCGACGGCCGACATCCTCCGGCTGAGCGAGGACGACCTCGCCGTGCTGGCCCCGGGCACCACGCCGGAGGCGGCCTGTGACGACTTCCACGCGTCGGGGGCCCGCCTGGTCGTGGTCACCCTCGGGGCGCGGGGCGTCCTCGCCTCTCTCGACGGCGGGCGGGTCTCCGTGCCCGGTGTGCCCGCGCAGGTGGTCGACACCGTCGGTGCCGGGGACTCCTTCACGGCGGGGCTCCTCCACCACCTCGGCGGCCGCGGGCTGCTGGGCGGCCGGCTCGACCGGCTGCGCACCGACGACGTCGTGGCGGCCTGCGCGTACGGGACCCGCGTGGCCGCGCTGACCTGCGCCGTCGCCGGACCGAACCCGCCGTGGGCCCATCAACTGGAGGCGGAAACCCTTGACCTGACGGTCCGTCCGACCTCGTGAGGTGCCGCAGCCGATCCTGCACGGGGCGTTGACGGGCTCCCGGCAGGGGCCCATCATCGGTCATCGATCGGATGTCAGCGATGACATGTGTCAACGATGACATCACCGGCGTGCAGAGAGTGGGTTCACATGCGTCGAAGAGTCGGGGCGCTGCTCGTCGCCCTGATCGCGAGCCTGGCCGCGTTGCTGCCCGGCACCCCCGCGGTCGCCGGGACCGTGGGGGAATACCCGGAGTTCCCGTATCCGGCGACCACCTACAGCGAGCCGTTCCGCGGCCAGTTCCACTTCAGTTCGCAGTCGGGCTGGATGAACGACCCCAACGGCCTGGTGTACGCCAACGGGCTCTACCACTTCTTCTACCAGCACAATCCGCACGGCCTGGCCTGGGACACCATGCACTGGGGCCACGCCACCAGCACCGATCTGGTGCACTGGACCCAGAAGCCGATCGCGCTCGAACCCGGCGTCCACCCCGGCACGCTCTTCTCGGGCGGCGGCGTCGTGGACAAGGACAACACCTCGGGGCTGAAGACGGGCTCTCTCGACCCGATCGTGGTGTTCTCCAACACCGACGGCGTGAGCGTCTTCTACAGCAACGACGACGGCCGGACGTTCCAGGCCTACGACAAGGGCCGCAAGCAGATCGAGATCCCCGCCGAGAGCCGTGACCCCAAGGTGTTCTGGGACGCGGCACGCCACCGCTGGGCCATGGTCGTCTGGTCCAACGAGGGCGGCAACGGTGTGTCCGTCTACACCTCCCCGAACCTCCTCGACTGGACCTTCGCCAGCCGCTTCAAGGCACCGTGGCTCTTCGAGTGCCCCGACATGTACCCCCTGGCCCTGGACGGCAAGGCCGGGCAGCAGCGGTGGGTCCTGACCTCCGCGTCCAGTCAGTACGTCGTCGGCTCCTTCGACGGCACGACCTTCCGCACCGACTGGACCGGCCCGCAGCAGATGGACCTGGGCACCACCTTCGCCGGGGGCACCTTCTACGCCGCCCAGACGTTCACCAACACGCCCGACGGCCGCACCGTGCAGATGGCCTGGCAGGGCGGCAACCGCGGCAGCACCTGGACGGGCAACTCGACCTTCCCCGCCTCCCTCGGCCTGGTCAGCACCCCCGACGGACCGCGGATCACCCGGACACCGGTCGCCGAGCTGGCCTCACTGGGCTCGGAGACCCGCAGCTGGAAGAACCAGACGGTCAACGCGGCCAAGGGCGAGAACCTCTTCGCGGGCATCAAGGCCGACACGTACGAGATCACCGCCCAGTTCGACGTGAAGGGCGCCACGGCCACGCAGTTCGGCTTCGACCTGCACGCCCGCTCCGACGGGACGGCCGACCGCAGCGTCGTCTACGACACCACGGCGCAGACCCTGCGGGGCAAGCCGCTCAAGCCGCGGAACGGCAAGGTCACGATGCGGCTGCTGGTGGACCGGGGGCAGTTGGAGACGTTCGCCGACGGCGGGCTCTACTCCCTGTCCGACAACGTCGACTTCGACTCCGCCGCGGACAGCCAGGGCATCCGGCTCTTCGCCGTCGGCGGCAAGGTGAAGCTGGACAGCGCGACCTTCACCCGCCTCAACACCAGCTGGGGCACGGCCCAGTCCACCCTGGAGAGCAACCTCAAGGGCCCGTGGCACGCCGCGGGCGGGGCGTGGACCGACGTCAGCGGCGGCAAGCGCGCCTCGACGAGCGGCGACGGGTTCTACCTGAGCGCGAGCAGCGGCGGTGACGCCGTCTACCAGGGCGACCTCACGCTGGACACCGCGCAGGCCGCGGGCCTGACGTTCCGCGCGAACGCCTCGGGCGCGGGCTACACGGCGAACATCGACACCAGCGGCGTCCTCAAGCTGTGGCGCCCGGGCCGGGACATCGCGACCTACGCCACCCCGGTCACGAAGGACCGCACCTACCACCTGAAGGTGCAGACGAGCGGCTCCCGCATCCGGGTCTGGCTGGACAACGGCACCGACCCCGTCATCGACGCCACCGACGACACCTACACCACCGGTGTGTTCGGGGTGAACGTCTTCAACGGCACGGCGACGGTGCAGAACCTCAACACCGGAACGGCCGGCTTCTCGGCCTTCCCCGCCGGCCGGTGGACCCCGCGAGGCGGGACCTGGACGGTCACACCGTCCGGGCTGAGGGGGAGTTCGTCCCAGGACGGCTTCTACCTCAGCGACCGCACGGGAGGTGACTTCACGTACGAGGGCGACCTGTCCGTCACCAACGGCACGGCGGCCGGGCTCACCTTCCGCGCCCGCGACGACGGCGCCGGCTACACGGCGAACATCGACTCCAGCGGCGTGGTCAAGCTGTGGCGGCCGGGCCGGGACATCGCGACGTACGCCACCCGGATCGTCGAGGGCCGCACCTACCACCTGAAGGTGCGCACGGACGGCTCCCGCATCCGGGTCTGGCTCGGCGGCGGCGCCGATCCCGTCATCGACGCCACCGACGACACCTACGCGACCGGGTTGTTCGGGGTGAACGGCTTCGCGGCCAACACCCTGGTGCAGAACCTGACCATCGGCTGAGCCGCCGGCTGACCCATCGGGGACCGCTCCGGGGCGGGCTTCCGTGCCCGGCCCCGGGCGGTCCTTCCGTCGCGCCGGTTTCCAACGTTGAACACGTTCCGGTTCGCCCTGACGGCATCCCGCATCACGCCAACACGCTCCAGTTGGCCGCCACTTCGCAACAGCCCAGCCGGCCTCTTGATCCCGTTCCGCTCTGCGCCGGAGCGGGCACGGTGGCGTGCGCGGCACGTTCTCCCCTGCCCTGACGGCCCGTTGACGAGCTTCTACGCGAGGTCTGGACACGGCGGCAGGGCCCTGCTTTCATGCTCTCCGCGCCGAAAATTTCCAACGTTGTACAACCGCGTTTCCGGCGCGTAGCGCTCTTGGTCCCAGGCACCGCACACTCCTGACCCGCAACTTTCCCGTCAAGGCGTCGACGACTCCCACGGAAGGTGCACCATGAGTCCTGGCCGACGACGTACCCACCGCTTTGCTCGGTTCACCGCCCTGCTGGCGCTCCTCCTCGGTGCGGCCCTGCTGACGCCCTTCCCGGCGTCCGCCCGGCCCCCCGCCACGACCGACGTCCCCACCGACGTCACCGCCGCCTCCGCCGACGCGGGCCTGCGCGGCGACTACTACCGGATGTCCAGCGGCACGGCCCTGGACTTCGCCCGGTACACCGGCACCCGGATCGACACCTCCCTCCACGTGGACGACCTCCTGCCCACGCTGCGGGCCTACGCCGGCACGACGGACAACGTCGCCGTGCGCTGGACGGGCCGCCTGGAGGTGCCCACCGACGGCACGTACACCTTCTACATCAAGGGCGACAACGGCTTCCGCATGTCCCTGGACGGCACGAGCGTGATCGACCACTGGACCACCGACTGGGACGTCCAGACCACCTCGCAGCCGATCACCCTGACCGCGGGCCTGCACGAGCTCGCCTACGACTACAACCAGGGCAACGGCGGTGCCTACCTGCACACCGAGTGGTCGGGGCCGGGCTTCGACCGCCGCCCCGTACCGGACTCGGCGCTGCACCTGCCGGCCGGTTTCGCCCCGGCGGACGCCGAGGCGTCGGTGGCCACCAGCGGCCGCAGCGCCACCGTCGAGCTGGGCTCCCGCGTGACCGGCCTCCCCGTGGACGCGGCCTCGCACCTCGCCCTGCTGTCCGGCGGCACCCGCTGGTCCGCCACCGTCTCCCGCGACCCCAAGCACCCCACCCGGCTGGTGCTGAAGCCCGCCGAGGCCGACTCCCCCGTCTCGCTCAACGCCGACGTGCGGATCAGCTACGACGGCAAGGGCGGCATCACCACCGCCGGCGGCGACCTCGGTCCCTTCTCGGTCGTCGCGCGCAACGACTCGACCTGGTACTTCCAGACCAGGTGGGCCAAGGACGTCTCCCCGTCCCACCCGCTGCCCGACTACCCGCGGCCGCAGCTGACCCGCAAGCAGTGGAAGAACCTCAACGGGACCTGGCAGTTCCAGCCCACCGCGCAGGACGCCGCACTCCCCCAGGGCAAGCTGAGCGGCAGCATCGTCGTCCCGTACCCGATGGAGTCGGGGCTGTCGGGCGTCGCGCGGCACCACGACTGGTCGCTGTACCAGCGCACCTTCACCGTCCCAGACGACTGGCGGGTCCGCTCCGGCAACCGGCTGAAGCTCAACTTCGGCGCCGTGGACTACGAGGCCTGGGTGTACGTCAACGGCCGCGAGGTGGCCCACCACACCGGCGGCTACCAGGCGTTCACCGCCGACGTCACCGACGCCCTGGCCGGGCGCGGTCCGCAGACCCTGCTGGTGAAGGTCAAGGACACCACCGACGACCGCTACGCTCTCGGCAAGCAGTCCCGCAACCCCAGCGGCATCTGGTACACGCCGAGTTCGGGCATCTGGCAGACCGTCTGGATGGAACCGGTCCCCGAGGCGTCGGTCGACTCGCTGGTGCTGACCCCGGACGTCGCGGACTCCTCGCTCGCCGTCACCGTACGGCCGGGCGCGGGCACCTCGCCGGGCGCGAAGGTCACGGCCACCGCGTTCACCCGTGACGGGCGCAAGGCCGGCTCGGTCACCGGCGCCGCCGGGACCGCCCTGCGGCTGCCCGTCCCCCGCGCCCATCTGTGGAGCCCGGACGACCCGTACCTGTACGACATCGAGGTCACCCTCACCGACGGCCACGGCAAGGACCGCGTCGGCTCCTACTTCGGCATGCGGTCGATCGAGGTGTCCCCGGCCGGCGGCACCAACCGGATCAAGCTCAACGGCAAGCCGGTGTTCGTGCTCGCCACCCTCGACCAGGGCTTCTGGCCCGACGGCCTCTACACCGCGCCGACCGACGAGGCCCTGAAGTACGACCTCGTCCAGCACAAGAAGCTCGGCTTCAACGCGGTCCGCAAGCACATCAAGGTCGAGCCCGCCCGCTGGTACTACTGGGCGGACAAGCTGGGCCTGATGGTGTGGCAGGACATGCCCAGCCGCGGAACGGCGGCCGCCGGCACCCCGGAGACCGAGACCTTCGTCGACCAGGTCCACCAGATCGTCGACCAGCACATCAGCACCCCGTCCGTCCTGGTGTGGACGCTGATGAACGAGGGCTGGGGCGAGTGGAGCAAGCAGGCCACCGGCGAGCTCGCCGACGCCGTCAGGGAGCAGGACCCCTCGCGCCTGGTCGACGCCCACTCCGGCGTCAACTGCTGCGCCTCCAAGGGCGATTCCGGCCGGGGCGACCTGATCGACTTCCACGACTACCACGGCCCGGCCAGTCCGGCCCCGGACGACACCCGCGCCGCCGTCGACGGCGAGCACGGCGGCTACTCCTACCTCGTCCCCGGCCACATCCTGGGCACCGCGGGCGGCCAGGACTACGGCGACGCCGCCCACAGCAAGGAGGAACTGACCGCGGCCTACGTGGAGAACACGCGCAAGCTGCTCCGGCCGGCGGCCTGCGGCCTGTCCGGCTCGGTCTACACGCAGATCACCGACGTCGAGGGCGAGCTCAACGGCCTGCTCACCTACGACCGCGACGTGGTCAAGGTGATCCCGGAACAGGTACGGGACGTCAACCGGCAGGTCATCGCGGCCGGCGCCACCGCCGGCGGGGCCGACGTGCCGCCCGGCACACCCGGACCGACCGGCGTCGGCTGGTGGCCGCTGCACGAGGGCTCCGGCACCGTGGCGAAGGACGTCGCCGGGAACCACGACGGCACCCTGACCGGCGGCACGAGCTGGACGACCGGCCCGCACGGCGCCGCCCTGCAGTTCGACGGCCGCACCGGATCCGTCGACACCGGCGCCACCGTCCTGGACACCGACACGCACGACTACTCGGTCGCCGCCTGGGTCCGGCTCGACGACAAGGGCCACTTCAGCACCGCGGTGTCCCTCGACGGCGACACCAACAGCGCCTTCTACCTGCAGTACTCGCAGGCGGACAAGCGGTTCGCGTTCAGCTTCGCCGGGAGCCGGGCCCTCGCGGGCACCATCGGCGAGCCGGAGGCGGGCCGCTGGTACCACCTGGTGGGCAGCTACAGCCACCACGACGGCCGGCTGCGCATCTATGTGGACGGCGCCGAGGCCGGTTCCGTCCGCGGCTGCAACGCCGAGGGGCCCTCGGGCCACCTGGTGATCGGCCGCGGCAAGTACGGCGGGAACCTCGTCGACTACTGGGGCGGCGCGATCTCCGACGTGCACGCCTACGACCGCGCGCTGACCGCCGCCGAGGTGGCGTCCCTGGCGGCCGGCGAACCCGCCGTGCCGGCGAAGCGCTGACCGAGCACCGGCCACCGCAGCGGCCCGTCCCGGCACGGGGCGGGGCGGGCCGCCTCCCGGACCGTCCCCCGGGGCGACGGCGGCACCACCGCACCCCACTGATCAGCTCGCACACCGCTCTCCGAGGAGTTGAACGTCCATGAGCACCTCCCGTTCCACCCGCTTCCTTGCCGTCGTGTGCCTCACCGCCGCGGCCGCCCTGACCGCCACCTCCTGCGCCAAGGAGGAGGGCTCCGGCAGCGCCTCCTCCGCCTCCTCCGAGGGCGCCCAGGTCGTGCAGTCCCCGACCGCGGCCACCGACGCCTCCGCCAGCGGCTGCACCCTGCAGACCTACGGGGCCCGGAAGATCGACCTCAAGGACGCCGTCGTCGGCTTCTCGCAGTCGGAGAAGGAGGCGAACCCGTTCCGCATCGCCGAGACCCAGTCCATCAAGGACGAGGCGGCGAAGCTCGGCGTCAAGAAGCTGCTCACGACCAACGCGCAGTCGCAGCTGCCCAAGCAGATCAGCGACATCCAGGACATGCTCGCCCAGGGTGCCCAGCTGCTGATCGTCGCCCCGCTCAACTCCGACGGCCTGGAGCCCGCACTGCGCGCCGCGGCGGCCAAGCACGTGCCGGTCATCACCATCGACCGCAAGATCAACGCCACCGCGTGCAAGGACTACGTGGCCTTCCTCGGCTCGGACTTCGTCGAGCAGGGCAAGCGCGCCGCCGACCAGATGATCAAGGTCACCGGCGGCAAGGGCAAGGTCGCGATCCTGCTCGGGGCCTCCGGCAACAACGTCACCACCGACCGGACCAAGGGCTTCGTCGACCGGATCAAGGCGCAGGCCCCCGGTCTGGAGATCGTCGCCCAGCAGACCGGCGAGTTCGCCCGCGACAAGGGCCAGCAGGTGATGGAGCAGCTGATCCAGGCGAACCCCGGGATCACCGCCGTCTACGCGGAGAACGACGAGATGGGCCTCGGCGCGGTCACCGCGCTCAAGGCGGCCGGGAAGAAGCCCGGCAAGGACGTCAAGATCGTGTCCATCGACGGCACGCGCAACGCCGTGCAGGCCCTGGCGGACGGCCAGTACAACGGCGTCATCGAGTCCAACCCGCGCTTCGGGCCGCTCGCCTTCGCCACCGCGCAGAAGTTCTTCGCCGGCGAGGCCATCCCCGAGGACGTGATCATCTCCGACCGCGAGTACGACGCGTCCAACGCCAAGGGCTCGCTGGCCGGGGCGTACTGAGCCCCCGCGCCTGCCGCCCGGTCCTCCTCCCGGCCGGGCGGCAGGCCCGTCCCTCCTCGGCTCCCGACTCCCCGGCCCCGGCTCCCGACCGCGAACCCATGGAAGGCCCGCTATGGCACCCCCCGACGCGGCACCCGCCGCACCGCCGCCCGGCCCGGACGACCCCACCGCCCCCGCGGTGCTGGAGGCCGTCGGCATCGGCAAGCGCTTCCCCGGTGTGGTGGCGCTCGACGACGTCTCCTTCACCCTGCGCCGGGGCGAGATCCACGCGCTCGTCGGCGAGAACGGCGCCGGCAAGTCCACCCTCATCAAGGTCCTCACCGCAGTGCACCGCCCGGACGCCGGGGAGGTACGGCTCGACGGCCGCGCGGTCGCCTTCGCGCGTCCCTCCGACGCCCAGAACGCCGGGGTCACCACGATCTACCAGGAGGTCAACCTCGTCCCGCTGATGAGCGTGGCGCGGAACATCTTCCTGGGCCGCGAGCCCAAGAACCGCCTCGGCCTGATCGACTTCCCGCGGATGCACCGGGAGGCGGCCGCGCTGCTCGCGGGCTTCGGCGTCACCGCCGACGTCCGCCGCCCGCTCGGCAGCCTCGGCGTGGGCACCCAGCAGATGGTGGCGCTGGCCCGCGCGGTGTCGGTGCGGGCCAAGGTCGTCGTGATGGACGAGCCGACCTCGGCGCTGGAGCCGCGCGAGGTCGAGACGCTCTTCCGGGTCATCGGCGACCTCCACGACCGGGGCATCTCCGTCCTGTACGTCAGCCACCGGCTCGAGGAGCTGTACCGGATCTGCGACCGGGTCACGGTGCTCCGCGACGGGCGCCTGGTGCACACCGGCGACCTCGCGGACCTGGACCGGATGCAACTGGTCGCCATGATGCTGGGCCGCGAGGTCTCCGAGGTGCGCCGGCACGGGCGGACCGGCTTCGGCGAGGACCACCACCCCGACCGCGAGGCGGTGCTCACCGCCTCCGGGCTGAGCCGGCGTCACGTCCTGGACGACATCTCGCTGGAGCTGCACCCCGGCGAGGTGCTGGGCCTGGCGGGGCTGCTGGGCTCGGGGCGCAGCGAGACCGCCAAGGCGCTGGCCGGTGCGCTGCCGCTGGACTCGGGATCGGTGACGGTCGCCGGGAAGCGGCTGGGCCGTCCCTCCCCCGCGGCCGCGATCCGCGCGGGCATCAGCCTGCTGCCCGAGGACCGCAAGGCGGAGGGCATCGTCCCGGGGCTGTCGGTGCGGGAGAACATCGTGCTGGCCGCCATGCCCCGGCTGTCCCGGGCGGGCGTCGTCTCGCGGGCCCGCCAGGACCGCGTCGTCGAGATCTTCATGAAGCGGCTGCGGATCAAGGCTTCGGGACCCGAGCAGAAGGTCGGCGAGCTCTCCGGCGGCAACCAGCAGAAGGTGCTGCTGGCCCGCTGGCTCTGCCTGGAGCCGAAGGTGCTCCTCCTCGACGAGCCGACGCGCGGCATCGACGTGGGCGCCAAGGCCGAGGTGCAGGCGCTGGTGGACGAACTGGCCCAGGAGGGACTGGCGGTGCTGCTCATCTCCTCCGACATCGAGGAACTCGTGGAGGGCGCCGACCGCCTCGTGGTGCTGCGCGGCGGCGCCGTGGCCGACGAACTGACGGGCGAACAGGTCGGCGAGGGGGACCTGCTGGAGGTCCTCGCGGCCCACGCGCCCGCCGTCCGGGACGCCGCCGCGGACGGGGAGGTGCGGCACGATGGCTGAGCTCTCCCCGGCCGTGCGGCGAGGCCCGGTCGGGCTCCCTTCCCCCGCCTGGTTCCAGGCGTACGGGGTGTACGCGGCGGTGGCCGTGCTGGTCCTGTTCAACGCCGTCTTCACCGACCACTTCCTGACCGCGGCCAACCTGCGCACCCAGCTCGTCCAGGTGGCCCCGGTGGTCATCGTGGCGCTGGGCATGGCGCTGGTGATCGGCACGGAGGGGGTGGACCTGTCGGTGGGGTCCGTCATGGCCCTCGCCGCGGCCCTGCTGCCGCTGTACCTGGGGTACGGACTGCTGTCCGCGCTGCTCATGGCGCTCGCCGCGGGGGCGGTGGTGGGCGCGGTCAACGGCACCCTGGTGGCGGTGGTGGGTCTGCAGCCCATCGTGGCCACCCTCGCGCTGTTCGTGGGCGGCCGGGGCCTGGCCCTGGTCCTCGCCGACGGGCAGCTCAAGCAGATCGCCAACCCGGGTCTGCTGGGCCTGGGCACCGACGACGTCCTGGGCGTCCCCGTGGTCGTGCTGATCGCCGCTGTGCTCGCCCTGCTGGTCGCCGGGGTCGTGCACCGGACCACCTTCGGACGCCAGTTGGTCGCGATCGGCGGGAACCGCGCCGCCGCCGGGCTGGCCGGGCTGCCGGTGAAGCGGGTGCTGATCGGCGTGTACGTGGTGTGCGGGGTGCTGGCGGCCCTGTCCGGGGTGCTGGCCACCGCCCGGCTGACGGCCAGTGACCCGTCCACGCTGGGCACCTTGATGGAACTGTCCGCGATCACCGCGGTGGTGGTCGGCGGGACCCCGCTCACCGGCGGGTCCGTGCGCGTCCTGGGCACGGTCTGTGGAGCGCTGCTGATGCAGCTGCTGCGGGCCACCCTGGTCAAGCACGACCTCCCCGACTCCACCGCGCAGATGGCCCAGGCCGTCATCATCCTCGTCGCCGTCTACGTCGCCCGGGAGCGTCGATCCCGATGAAGTCACTCATCACGCCCCGCTCGGCCGGGGCGACGCCGCAGCCGCCTTCCGTGGCGGCGGCCCGTGCCGGGGACCGGCGGCGGCTGGCCGTGCTGGTGCAGCGGCAGGGCGTGCTCGCCGTCCTCCTGCTGCTGGTGCTGGTCTCCTCCTTCGTCTTCCCGTCCTTCGGAACCCTCGACAACGCGCAGAACGTCACCGTCCAGGCCTCCTTCCTGGCGATTGTGGCGCTCGGCATGACCCTCGTCGTCATCACCGGCGGCATCGACCTGTCGGTCGGCTCGGTCTTCGCGCTCGGCGGTGTCCTCGCGGCGTGGGCCTCGCAGTACGGGATGCTGCCGGCGCTGCTGCTGCCGCTCGCGGTGTGCGGTCTGCTCGGCACCGTGCACGGTCTGCTCATCGCGCGGGCGGGGATGGCCCCGTTCATCGTCACCCTGGCGGGGCTGCTGGCCGCCCGGGGACTGCTGCTGGCCCTGACCGACGAGGGCGCCGACACCTACCTGGTGCCGCATGGTTCGGCCTTCGCCGAACTCGGGCAGGGCACGGTGGCCGGGTTCGGCCACCCGGTCCTGGTCGCGCTGGTGCTCTTCGCCGTCGGCGGGCTGGTGCTCCAGCGGACCTCCTTCGGGCAGTCGCTGTTCGCGGTGGGCGGCAGCCCGGACGCGGCCACGCTGATGGGCCTGCCGGTGGCCAGGACCCGGGTGCTGGTGTACACGATCAGCGCACTGCTCGCGGGGTTCGCGGGCGCCCTGAACGCCGCCCGGCTCTCCTCGGGCGTGACCATCATCGGCGTCGGCATGGAGCTGGACGCCATCGCCGCGGTCGTCATCGGCGGCACACTGCTGATCGGCGGTGCGGGATCGGTCAGCGGCACCCTGTGGGGCGTCCTGGTCCTGGCGGTGATCCAGAACCTCATCAACCAGATCGGCTCCCTCAATTCCTCGTACCAATCGGTGGTCAGCGGCGGCTTCCTTATCGTGGTGGTCGTGGCCCAGCGGTATCTCGCGCGGGGACCGCGCACCACATGACCGTGCCGGTGCCGGTGGACCGCGCGCGGCCCTCCGGCACCGGCCCAACCCGGAGGGAGCGCCGTGGGCGTCAGCCTCAAGGACGTCGCGCAGCGCGCGGGAGTGTCCATCAAGACCGTCTCGAACGTCGTGAACGGCTACCCGCACGTCACACCCGCGATGCGCGCGCGGGTCCAGCAGGCGATCGACGAACTGGGCTACCGGCCCAACCTCACCGCCCGGCACCTGCGCAAGGGCCGCACCGGCATCATCGCGCTGGCCCTGCCCGAGCTCGGCAACCCGTACTTCGCCGAGCTGGCCGGCGCCGTCATCGACGCCGCCGCACGCCACGACTACACCGTGCTGCTCGACCACACGGCGGGCGAACGGCGCAAGGAGATCCTGGTGACCCAGGGCTTCCGCACCCATGTGATCGACGGGCTGATCCTCTCGCCGATCGAACTGGAGGCGTCGGACCTGCTCGCCCGCGACGACAGTTCACCCCTGGTGCTCCTCGGGGAGCGCGAGTACGACGCCCCGTACGACCACATCGTGATCGACAACGTGGCCGCGGCGCGCAGCGCGGTGCGGCACCTGGCGGGGACGGGACGCCGGCGGATCGCCTTCATCGGCGCCCGCAGCGAGGTCGCCCGGCAGCCCGCGCACCTGAGACTGCGCGGCTGGCGCGAGGAGCTGGCCGCCTGCGGGCTCCCGCACGGCGACGACCTCGTCGCGACCGCCTCCGGGTACGGCCGGGCCGACGGCGCCCAGGCGATGGCCGACCTGCTGGACCGCGGGGCGCTGCCGGACGCGGTCTTCGCCTACAACGACCTCCAGGCCATAGGGGCCCTGCGGGTGCTCGTCACACGGGGGCTGCGCGTACCGGAGGACGTCGCGCTCGTGGGCTTCGACGACATCGAGGAGGGGCGCTACGGCACGATCACCCTGACCACGATCTCGCCGGACAAGAAGGCCATCGCCCGCCAGGCCGTCGACTGCCTCGTGCAGCGCCTGACCGGCGCGCCGGACGCCCCGCCGCGCCGCGTGCGCCCCGGGTTCGACCTGGTCGTCCGCGAGTCCACCCTGGGCCGCGGTCACTGACCGGCCGTGCGCGCCGCGCGGGCCGGCTCGGCGTCGTACTGCCCGGCGTCGAAGTGCAGTTCCGGCGGGGGCCGCGTGAACGGCCCCCGCCAGGCGGTCCACTCCACGACGGCGCCGCTGCGGCGTACGTGGACCGGCAGGTGACCGCAGCAGCCGCCGGTGCACTCGGGTTCCCCCAGCTCGACGCGACCGCCTTCGACGGTGGCGGCCGGCGGGCCCGGCCGACCCGGCGGCAGCGCCCACGCCGCGAACGGACCGCGCCCGCCCGGTCCGAGCAGGTCCACGTCACCGTGCCGGAGGCGTCCCCCGGGGCATACGCCGGCGATACGCCGTGCTGCCTAGGCTCCGGGTATGCACGTACCGACCATGACCAGCCCCTCGTGAGCAGACGCCCAGGGCTCAGCGCCCGGCTGAAGCTCACGCTCAGCTACGCCGGGTTCCTCGCCGTCGCCGGCGCGCTCCTGCTGGCCGTGGTGTGGGGGTTCCTGCTGCGCTACGTGCCCGACAACTCCAAGGGCCTTCTCGGGGTCTCGCCCAACCGCTACCTCCTCGTGCACACCTTCGCCCCCGCCGCGGCCGTCGCGATGGCCTTCCTCCTCGTGTTCGGCCTGCTGGGGGGATGGCTCCTCGCCGGCCGGATGCTCGCACCCCTCGCCCAGATCACGGATGCGGCGCGGAGGGCCGGGAGCGGGTCGCTGTCCCACCGGATCCGCATGACGGGACGCCAGGACGAATTCCGCGAACTCTCCGACGCGTTCGACTCGATGCTGGAGCAACTCGATTCCCACGTCGCCGAGCAGCAGAGGTTCGCCGCGAACGCCTCCCACGAACTGCGCACCCCGCTGGCGATCTCGCGGACGCTCCTCGACGTCGCCCGCAAGGACCCCACACGGGACCGGGGCGAGCTCATCGAACGCCTCCACGCCGTCAACACGCGGGCGATCGACCTCACCGAGGCCCTCCTGCTCCTCAGCCGCAGCGAACGCGGGAGCCTCAGCCGCGAGAGCGTCGACCTCTCCCTCATCGCCGAAGAGGCCGCCGAAACGCTGCTGCCCCTCGCCGAACAGCGCCGGATCACCCTCGACGTCTCCGGTGGGGCCGCCCGGACCAGCGGCTCCGCGGAGCTCCTGCTGCGGTTGGTGACGAACCTCGTCCAGAACGCCATCGTCCACAACCTCCCCGCCGGCGGCACCGTGACGGTCCACACCGAGGCGCACGGCGACACGAGCGTGCTGCGGGTGAAGAACACCGGCCGTCCGCTCCCACCGGAACTGGTACCGACCCTCACCGAACCCTTCCAGCGCGGAACGGAACGCGTGCGCACCGACGAGCACGCCGGTGTCGGCCTCGGCCTGGCCATCGTGCAGAGCATCGTCCGCGCCCACGACGGGACCCTCGACCTGGCCCCCCGCCCCGCCGGCGGTCTCCTCGTCACGATCCGGCTTCCCGGCACGCCGTAGGGCCCGGCGGTCGGACCGTCCCGGCGTCCGAGCCCGTGATCGTCCGGCTCGGCGAGGACACCGCCGGGCGGCTCCATCCGGAGCTCCCCCTCCTCCTCGCCCTGGCGGCGCGCAGATGCGCCCGGCGGTCGGCGGAGTCGGCGTCGAGGTCCCAGGTGATCAGATCCGTCGCCTCCGCCCGCTCCTGGAGCTGGGTGGAGATCCGCTGCCACGTCCCGTCCCGCTGCCAGCGGTGGAACAAGTCGTACACCCGGGCCCACGATCCGTACTGCCCGGGCACGTCCCGCCAGGGGACCCCGGTGCGGACCCGGAACCGTATGCCGTCGATCAGTTGCCGCCGGGTCCATATCGGCGGCCGACCGACCTTCTTGCCCTTCGGCAGCAACGGCTCCAGCACGGCCCACTGCTCGTCCGTCAGATCTCCACGCGCCACGAACCAAGATCATCTCACATCTTTTCTTTACCAACCGTTCGTTCCAGATTATGTTAGCCTCCGATGACAGGCGGGACCGAGCCCGCGGAAATCCCCTCGACACACCCATGGAGCACACATGTCCCACCGTCTGGAGTCCAAGGTCGTCATCGTCACCGGAGGAACGTCGGGGATGGGCGCCGCCTTCGCCCGGCGCGCCGCGTCCGAGGGCGCGACCGTCGTGATCGGCGCGCGGGACAAGGCCCGCGGCGAGGCGACCGTGGCCGGGATCGAGGCCGAGGGCGGCCGCGCGTCCTTCCTGCCGACGGACGTCACCGCCGAGGACGAGGTCGCCCGTCTCGTCGACTACGCGGTGACCGAGTTCGGCGGCCTGCACGGGGCGTTCAACAACGCCGGCGGCGGCGACAACCAGCGCACCTTCGGCACCACCGACGCCGCCTTCTGGCACCACATGATCGCCACCAACCTGACCAGCGTCTTCTACAGCCTGAAGCACGAACTCCCGGCGATCGCCGCCTCGGGCGGCGGGTCGATCGTGAACAACGCCTCGACGGCGGCCGTGGTGGGCGACCCGGGCATGCCGGCCTACGTGGCCGCCAAGCACGGCGTGGTGGGCCTGACCCGCTCCGCGGCGCTGGACTCGGCCAAGGCGGGCGTCCGCGTCAACGCGCTGGTCACCGGGCTGATCGACACCCCGCTGTGGCGTTCCGCCGTCCAGGCCCACCCCGGGATCGAGGACCGGTTCCTGGAGCGGATCCCCGCCGGACGGGCGGACGTGGCCGCCTTCGCCGCCTTCCTGCTCAGCGACGAGAGCAGCTTCGTCAACGGCGCCGCGCTCGCGATCGACGGCGGCTTCACCGCACAGTGAGCAGCCCGGCGGGCCAGGGTCAGCCGAGGGCGTCCAGGGCGGCGTCGACGACGGCCGTCAGCGCCTTCCGGTCGGGGTTGACGGCCCCCATGACCCGCAGGCCGTGCATCGTGACAACGAGGTACCGGGCGAGGTCCCGCGCGTCGCGCTTGCCGGACACCTGGCCGTCCGCCTGGGCCTCCGCGACGACCTGGGCCAGCGCGTCCTCCAGCAGCGCGGTCGTCGACTCCACGTGCGTGGCGACCCGCGGATCGTGCGCGACGCGCTCCATGGCCGCGCCGACGATCAGGCAGGCCCGCCGCCTCCCGTCGCGCGCGATCTCGTCGACCGCCGCGACCAGGACCTCGCGCAGCAGCTCCCGGCCGGGCGCGCCGGCCCGCAGGGCCTCGACCAGGGGCAGCGCGTACTGCTCCCGGTAGCGGTCCATGGCCGCCAGGTACAGCCCCTCCTTGCTGCCGAAGGCCGCGTACAGCGAACCGCGCCCCACGCCGGTGGCGTCGACCAGGTCCTGCACCGACGTGCCCTCGTAGCCCTTGCTGCGGAAGGCGTTCATCGCGGCCTCCACGGCCCTGTCGGTGTCGAACTCCCTCACGCGTGCCATGGGCCGGAGTGTACGCCTATCAGGAACGAACGGTCCAGTTTTGCGGATGACGCGCCCGGTCCGGGTTCACCACCCTCCGATCCCGCCGCCCAGACCCGCCTGCCGCTTACGGAAGCGATGCGTAAGGGAGAGCCGATTCCCATTTCCTGTCAAACTGCCCCCTGAAGAATTCGTACCAGTTGGGATCATTCTGGCGCGTTACGGAGAATGTGGGCCGCTGCCAATGGTCGGCTTGGAAGGTCGCAATGCGCATGACGATCTTCCCGTGCCGCAACGCAGGATCGGAGGCAACCACAGTGTTGTGCGGAACGTAATTCAGGGTTCTTATCTCCAGCCTCCCTGCCACCGTCCCGGCGATCGGAGCCGTCAGCCTCCTGAGATTGGCCTCCAGGCTGGTACTCAGCTCGCTCGCGCTGTAACTCTCCGACTCGATGGCCGCAATTCCCATCGCAGCACTGTTCGGTTCGATGACCAGAATCTTCATGTGCAGCCCCCTGGAGACCGCCCGCCTGATGTCATCCGCATGCGTAACGAGATGCGTCCCAAGGGTCCATCCGTGGAGCCAAACCTCGCGCGACGACAGGATCATCTCCCGTATCTCATCCCTGTCATCAACCTCGGAGAAAAAGCGATCAGCACTCGGCCGGGCACCAATTTCGGTCAGGGACCGATTGATTCTTTCACTCTGCGATCTGAGCCTCAGCAGCGAAAATCCCACAAGTGCGAGCACGGCCAGGATCCCGGAAGAAATCACCTCCTGCGAAGCCTTTCCGGCCAGACCCAGGATGCCGAATACAATCGCCGCGGCCAGTGTCACGTAGAGATCGAGGCTGTGCACGAAGCTTCGCACCATCGCCACGAAACCAGACCTGGTACCAGGCATATCAACCCCCACTCCCCCACACATCCGCCCCTCGACCCGGAAATTCTCTCCAGGATCGGGGGTCGCAAATCATCTGGCCTGTTGAGGCCACTCAGTGGCTCAGTCGCTGCTGTAGGGAAGGGTTCGAGGCCTGCACGGACGTAACCCCACACTGCCGACCCGGAAGCAGTTGCCTCCTCCGATCTACGGATGTCCGGTAGCGGCCAGGCGGGTCGTCACCAAGGCGAGGTGGTGCGACGTAGCCCACGCCCGCCATTCCCTGCTGCCCCCTGCCTTCTGGCGTTTTCGCAGAGCACAGTCCTGAGGACGGGCGTCGCCCCACGACGTGGCAGCCCCCCGAAGGTGGCCAGTAGGGGGAATTGACGAGGTCGTGACTGAGAACGAAGAAGTCATCGTTGCCCGGCCGAATCCGCGGGTACACGAAGACCTGCCACTCGGTTGCCGTGGTGTAGCGCATGTTCGGGTCGGGCGTCCCCCGGCTCTTCGGCAGCCGGCCGGTGGCGCCCCCCGGGAGCCGCGCGTCCTGCCGCCGCCGCGGCCGCGCGCGGCGTGGCCGGCCGAGGCGCAGGCCGCGGTGGACTTCGCCGAAAGGCTCCCCGGAGGCTGCTGCACGCTGGACCTGGACGGCCGGATCCTCTTCGCCACCACCGAGGCCGCCCGCCTCCTGGGCACCGACACGTCGCCGCGCTGCTCGGCACCTGTCTGTGGAAGGTCCTGCCGTGGCTGGACGGGCCCCTCGTCGAGGACCACTACCGGGCCGCGATGATCAGCAGGCAGCCGGCCTCCTTCACCGCCTCGCCGCCCGCGGGCCCGTGCCTGTCGTTCCACCTCTACCCGGACCCCTCCGGCGTCAGCGTCCGCATCGTCCCCGCCGCGCTCCCGACGGACCCCTCACGGGTGCTGCGCCCCGCACCCCCCGCGGAACCCGGCCGGGCGGCCGTCCTCTACCACCTGATGCACCTGGCGGCCACGCTCACCGAGGCGATCGGCGTGCGGGACGTCGCCGACCAGGCCACCGACCAACTGCTGCCCGCCTTCGGCGCCCAGGCCCTCGCGCTGTTGACCGCGGAGGACGGCCGGCTGCGGATCATCGGCCACCGCGGCTACCCGTCCGACCTCATGGAACGCTTCGACGCGGCTCCGCTGACCTCGGACGCCCCCGCGGTCCGGGCCCTGGCCACCGGCGCGCCCGCAGTGACGACGTCGCCCTGCTGCTCATCCAGGCGCGGCGGAACGGCGGTCGAGACCGCCCGGGGCATCACCGGCCGGTTCGCTCCGGTGATGCCCCGGGTCCCTCCCGGCGGGAGGAGTGACGGCCTTCAGCCGACGCGCCGGGCCCTGACGCCGCTGGCCTCGAAGTCGTAGACGTACCGGTTGATCCGGAGGCCGTCTACCGCGCCGACCCAGATGTTGTCGCGGCCCTTGCCGACGGCGACGGTGTAGACGGTGGCCTGCGGGAGCGCGTTCTTCAGCGTCGTGAAGTTGCACGGGCTGGACTGGGTGCACAGGGGCCCGAGTTCGTTGCCCGACAGGAACCACTCGCCGTTCACGGTGGTGGCGTCGAGGTACCCGCTCCACTGGTTCACCGGCGCGACGGCGGGCGGGACCCACACCATGGTGGAGTAGGTGTCTCCGGGCGTCAGCCTCGGATTGATCTCGATCCTGATGTTCGGCAGGTTCCGTGTGCCGCCGTAGCCGACGTTCTCCTGCGTCTGGAAGACGTGGAACCCGAGCGCGGTCAGGTCCCGCACCCGGCTGCCGTAGAAGTCGACCTCGTTGCCGAAGTCGACCTTCTCGCTGGGGGGACTCAGCGTGGTGGACTCGTTCGCCACCGCGATTCCGAGGCTGCCGTTGCCGTAGGGCGGCCTGGAGACCGATCCCGTCACACCGTACGAGCCGAACGGGCCCTCCCTGAGGTCGGCGACGGGGGAACCGATCGTGTTGCGGGCGATGACGCCCCAGTGGCCGGAGTCTATGGAGCCTCCGGAGTGCCCGTCCGCGACGGCGGACACCGATCCCGTGAGGGCCGAGGTGACGATCGTGGCGAGCGCAACGGCCACGAGCGTCCTTCCCCGGCTCAAGCCAAGACGAGCCTTCACAACCCATTCCTTCCGGGTAGCCGAAGGGCCCGCTGCGCCGCCCGTGCCGGTGCGCCGCGCGGCACACGGCAGCGCGGCACGACACGGCGGCGGCCGAATCGTGACCCTTCGCGTTTCAGCAGAACTTGGTGAGTGGTGGTGGATCGTGCGGGGGGATGCGTCCGAGGTCACTGCCTCCCGTACGACAGGAGTCGTTCCCGGGGGAGTTGACCTCGACGTCGTGGGCGAGGCGGACGGTCATGCGACGGCCGGAGCCGTCCACGAGTCCCCTGGTCCCAGCCGAACCCGAAATGCACATGACGACCGTTACATGCCGTGACGTGAGCCGCATCCTGGGTGGGCCGTTCGTAGCGGAGCGTGCGCATCCCGGGTTCCGATGCTAGGCGTTTGCCTAAACAATTTAGGTAGGTGCATAATCGATTACGGAGGAAGGGAGGCACGCCGTGCCACGCGTAGGACTCACCGCGGAACGCCTGACCCGGGCGGGGGCGGAACTCGCCGACGAGGTCGGCTTCGCCCAGGTGACCGTCTCGGCGCTCGCCGAGCGGTTCGGCGTCAAGGTCGCGAGCCTGTACTCGCACGTCAGGAACTCGCAGGACCTGAAGACCAGGATCGCCCTGCTCGCCCTGGAGGAACTCGCCGACCGGGCGGCCGAGGCCCTCGCCGGCCGCGCGGGCAAGGACGCCCTGGTCGCCTTCGCGAACGTGTACCGCGCGTACGCCCGGGAGCACCCCGGCCGCTACGCGGCGGCGCAGCTGAGGCTCGACCCGCAGACGGCGGCCGCCAGCGCCGGCGTCCGGCACGCCCAGATGACGCGGGCCATCCTGCGCGGCTACGACCTCCCGGAGCCGGACCAGACGCACGCCGTCCGTCTCCTGGGCAGCGTCTTCCACGGCTACGTCAGCCTCGAACTGGCGGGGGGCTTCGACCACACACCCGTCACCGCGCAGGAGTCGTGGTCGTGGGCGCTGGACTCCCTTGACGCCCTGCTGCGGCAGCGGTCGACGTCCTGAGGACGCGCCCCGGCACCTCCCAGCGAACGGACGGGCACCCAGCCCACGGACAGCCACCGGACAGGCAACGCACCATGCACACGCACCAAGACCTGATCACCACCCCCGTCACCGAGGAGCTGCTGCGCGGCGCCCTCGACGTGGAGCGCACCCGCCACGGGCTGCTCCCGCACCGCCTGCCCGCCGCGGCGCGCCGGCAGATCCCCGACGAGCAACTGGCCGTGGCGGAGGCCCAGCCGTCCGGCGTACGGCTGGCGTTCCGCACCCGGGCCACCACGGTCGAACTGGACACGCTGCCCACCAAGCGGGTCTACCGGGGCTTCCCGGCCCCGCCGGACGGCGTGTACGACCTGCTGGCCGACGGCCGTCTCGCCGCCCAGGCCACCGTGGCCGGCGGCAACGTCCGCGAGATCGTCGACATGGTCACCCAGGCCGCCGAGCTGCGGGAGGGGCCGCCCGGCACCGCCCGGTTCGGCGAACTGCCCCCGGGGGACAAGGACGTCGAGATCTGGCTCCCGCACTCGGAGATCACCGAGCTGATCGCCCTGCGCACCGACGCCCCCGTCGAGCCGTCCGCGCCGCGGGGCCGCAAGGTGTGGCTGCACCACGGCAGTTCCATCAGCCACGGCTCCAACGCCGCGCATCCGACCGCCATCTGGCCCGCGCTGGCAGCCGCCGCAGGCGGAGTGGAGCTGGTCAACCTGGGGTTCAGCGGCAGCGCGCTGCTCGACCCGTTCACCGCCCGCGCGATGCGCGACACTCCGGCGGACCTGCTCAGCCTCAAGATCGGCATCAACATCGTCAACACCGACGCGATGCGGCTGCGCGCCTTCACCCCGGCGGTGCACGGCTTCCTCGACATCGTCCGCGAGGGCCATCCCACGGCACCGCTGCTGGTCGTCTCCCCCCTCCTGTGCCCCGTCCAGGAGGACACCCCGGGCCCGCTCGCCCCGGACTTCGAGGGCGGCAGGCTGCGCTTCAAGGCCACCGGCGACCCGGCGGAACGCGCCGCGGGCCGGCTGACCCTCACCGTCATCCGCGAGGAGCTGGCCCGGATCGTCGCGCAGCGGGCGGCCGACGACCCCAACCTCCACCACCTCGACGGGCGCGCACTCTACGGCGCGGCCGACTACGCCGAACTGCCGCTGCCCGACGAGGTCCACCCCGATCCCGCGGGACACCGGCGCATCGGCGGGAACTTCGCCCGGCTGGTGTTCGCGGGCACCGGCCCCTTCGCCTCGGCGAGCCGCTGACCCGCAGCCGCTGACCCGAGGCTGCGGGTCGGCGGCTGTGTTCATCGGCCCGCCGCATCACGGCATGAGATCGATCGATTTGCTTCACCTCATGCGCGGATCCACCATGGCAGCGCTACCTCAGGTCGCCCCCGCGGAGTTCCGGCAGGCAGTACGGCATGTCACGCGGAAGACGGCGAACACCGGAAAGGTGGAGACATGGCCATGGACGCCGTGTGGGTCCGTGGCGTGAACGGGCTTCAGATGCACCACGTCACCGACCTCCAGGACGCCGGCAGGTTCCTCGGCAACGCAGCCATGGCCCTGCGGGCCGCCCACGTGCGGACCGGCGCAGAGCACTACGAGGGCCTCGCCGCCGAGCTCAAGGCCCTGGTCACCCGGGTACGGGAGCTGGAGGACCAGGCCCGCTCCGCGATGCACGAGCTGCACGAGACCGACCCGGAGCGCTTCGTCCGCTGCCGCGAGGGCCACGAGCCCTGGCCCGGCGAGATCGAAGCCGGGTTCATCCCCCGCCACACCTGCCGCGACGAGTGCCTCCACCACGACCGCGGCGTGCTCGAGGCGATCACGCAGTGCACCTGCGGCAGGCCGCCCTGCCAGGCCTGCGAGATCGACGGCCGCCTCCCCGCCCGTTGATCCCCGCCCGGATCACCTCTCGGCGGCCACCGCGCTGCGACCGCGCACCGCCGGAGAAAGGACTCCCCATGCGCAAGCCCCCGGAACGGAGCGGGCTCGACCCGGCCGGCCACCGTCTCCACGAAGACACCGCACGCCTCCAGGCGGCGGGCCCCGCCACCCCCGTCGAACTGCCCGGAGGCGTCCTCGCCTGGTCGGTCACCCGGTACGACGCACTGCGGCGGCTCGCCGACGACCCCCGGGTCTCCCGCGACGCGAAGCAGCACTGGCCCGGCCTCGGCGACCTGCCCGAGGACTGGCCGTTGTCGCCCTTCCTCGTCTCGCCGACCGTGCTGAACGCCCACGGCCCCGACCACCGCCGGCTGCGCGCCGTGATGGAGCGTGCGTTCACCCCCGGGCGGACGGCCGCCCTGGGGGCGAACCTGCGGCACAGGACGGAGGCCTACCTGGAGGCACTCGGCACGCCGGGCTCCGGGCGCGTCGTCGACGTCCGCGCCCGCTACGCCCGGGTCGTCGCGTGCGAGACGCTGTGCGACCTGTTCGGCGTACCGGAGGACCGCTGGGAGCAGGCCGTCCGGGCGATGGACGCACTGCTGGAACCACCCTCCGACCCCGGGGCCGCGGCCTCCGGCGTGGACGAGGCGATGGCCTTCTGGGCCGCGCTGCTCGCCGAGAAGGCACAGGTACCCGGCGACGACATGGCGACGACCCTGGTCGAGGCCACGGACATGACCGACGAGGAACGGCTCCTGGCCCTCGTCGTCACCGTCGCCGGGGGCGTCCCCTCGGCCACCGACCTGATCACCAACGCCGTCATCGGCCTGCTGCGCCACCCGGAGCAGCTGAGGGACGTCCTCGGCGGCGGCGTGCCGTGGCAGGCGGTCGTCGAGGAGACCCTGCGCGTGGACTCCCCCGTCCGGCACATGCCGCTGCGGTACGCCGTGGAGGACATCGACCTCGGGGAGGGCATGCTGATCCGCCGCGGTGAGCCGATCGTCATGGGCTTCGGCGCGGGCGGCCGCGACCCGCGCAGGCACCCCGACGACACGGACGCCTTCGACGTCCGCCGGCGCGACAAGGACCACGTCGCCTTCGGCCACGGCGTCCACCGTTGCGTCGGCGAACCGCTGGGACGGCTGGAGGCGGAGGCCGCCCTCCCCGACCTGTTCGAGCGCTTCCCCGGCCTGCGGCCGGCGGTGCCGCCGGAGGACCTGCGGCCCCTGCCCACCTTCGTCTTCAACGGGAGGACGGAGCTGCCGGTCCGCCTCTAGAGCGGGCCCGTGGCGAGGGTTCCCAGTGCAGGCGGACGCCGGTGAGGCGGGCGATGGCCCGCAGGTGCGGGCCGGTGTTGCCGACGTACCAGATCCGCCGGTCCGCGTGCGGCCACGCGTAGGCCGGGACGCCGTCGTCCAGCAGGGTGGTCAGCCGGGGTTGTTCCAGCGAGGCGGCCGAGAACGCGTAGAGCTCGGACAGCCGCGGGGCGATCACCCCGTAGTCCAGCATGCGGGCGAGGGCGTGTTCGTCGAGGACGGTGTCCTCGACGGGTGTGGTGACCGGGTACTCGGGCGGGAAGGACCGGCCCAGGTCGAGGTACATCTGGACGGCCCGGTGCCGGGGGTCGGCCATGAGGGGGCCGAACGCGGCCAGCGGGCCGAGCGCGAGCCGGGGCCGCGTGAGCATCGCGTGCGTGAACAGGACGCGCAGCAGCGCGACGTTCATCATGAACCGCTCCACCTTCAGCTCGGCGGCGGCCAGTTCCTCGTGCTGCAGGTAGCCGGCGACGATGCTGGCGTTGTGCGCGCGGTACCAGCGGCGGGGTTCGGGCGTGCGGATGAAGTCCAGCCAGAACTCGACGCTGCGGGCGCCCGGGGTGCCCGCAGCTCCGGCGGACAGCAGCTGGGCCTCGGTCTTGTCGCGCAGCAGCCGTTCGTTGACGGCCCGCCACCAGGGGCTGCCGGGCGGGGAGGCGATCTCCGGTGCCAGTACGCCGCGGCCCAGCGACCAGCGCATGAAGCTGAGTTCGGCGTGGCCGAAGCGGCGGCGGGGTCCGGCGGCGAGCCGGTAGAACTCCCGGGCCAGCGCGTAGCGCGCGGCCGGGTCGTCGCGCACCCGCGCGACCCGTTCCCCGGCGCGTGACGCTGCGTCAGCCACGGTTGCCCGTCCGGATCAAGGCCATGCGGCGACCTCACGGGGCCTGAGGGGTTGTTCCGACCAGATGGTCTTGCCGTCCCCCGCGTACCGGGTGCCCCAGCGCTCCGCGAACCGGGCGACGAGGAAGAGGCCGCGGCCGCCCTCGTCGGTGGTCCGGGCGTGGCGCAGGTGGGGCGAGGTGCTGCTGCCGTCGGAGACCTCGCAGATGAGCGTGCGGTCGCGGATGAGCCGCAGCCGGATGGGGCCCGAGGCGTGGCGGACGGCGTTGGTGACGAGTTCGCTGACGACCAGTTCCGTGGTGAGGGCGAGGTCGCCGAGCCCCCAGGCCGTGAGTTGCCGCGCCGCCCGGGCCCGCGCCGGCGCGACCTCGGCCGGGTCCGCGGGGATGTCCCAGGAGGCGACGTGCTCGGCGTCGAGGGCGTGGGTGCGGGCCAGGAGCAGGGCCGCGTCGTCCGCCGGCCGGCCGCCGGCGAAGGCGGTGGCGGCGTCGCAGAGCCCCTCCAGCGAGGTCCGCGGGCAGGCGAGGCTGTCGAGCAGGCGCCGCAGTCCGCGGCCGGCGTCGAGTGAGCGGTCCTGGATGAGGCCGTCGGTGTAGAGGGCGAGGACGCTGCCTGCCGGGACGTCGATTCCGATGGCCTCGAAGGGCAGGCCGCCGAGGCCGAGGGGCGGGCCGCCGGGGAGGTCCACGAGGCCGGCGGCGCCATCGGGGGTGACCAGCACGGGTGCGGGGTGGCCGGCGCGGGCGAGGGTGCAGTGGCAGCCGACCGGATCGTAGACGGCGTAGAGGCAGGTCGCGCCGATCACACCGGAGGTGTCGGCGGCGGCGGATTCGTCGGCGATCCGACTGACCATGTCGTCGAGGTGGGCGAGTACCTCGTCGGGGGCGAGGTCGATGTCGGCCAGGGTCTGCACGGCCGCCCGGAGGCGGCCCATGGTGGCGGCGGCGTGGATGCCGTGGCCGACGACGTCGCCGACGACCAGGGCGACCCGGGCGCCGGAGAGCCGCAGGACGTCGAACCAGTCGCCGCCGACCCCGGCCTCCGCGTCGGCGGGCAGGTAGCGGTAGCAGGCCTCCACGGCGTTCTGCTGCGGGAGGTCCAAGGGGAGCAGGCTGCGCTGGAGGGCGAGCGCGGCGGCGTGCTCGTGGGTGTAGCGGCGGGCGTTGTCGATGCAGACCGCGGCGTGTGCGGTGAGTTCCTCCGCGAGGACCAGGTCGTCGGGCCCGAAGGGCCCGCCGTCCCGGGAGCGCCCGAAGGTGGCCGCTCCCAGGGTGGTGCCGCGCGAGCGGATGGGCACGATCATCAGGGAGTGGACGCCGAGGGCGCGGTGGTGGGCGCTGCGGACGGGGTCGCCGGCGGTCCAGTGGGGGTCGGCCGGGTCCAGTTCGGCGACGCGCACCGAGGTGCCGTCCACGAGCGCGCGGGCCGTGGGCGACCGCCGGGGGTAATCGCACCGGCCGCCGTGCGGGGTGGGCGGCGGGACGTCGTCAGGTGCGGAACGGTGCCCGGCGCAGCGCAGTTGGGCCACGGTGGCAGCGTCGGGCGGCCGCGGGGGTGTCTCTTAAACAAATATACAA
>NZ_JARAVK010000011.1:0-81572 GCF_033792765.1 Streptomyces sp. PA03-6a
GTGGGGAGGGAGGGCGGTGCGTCAGGTGCGGACTTCGAGCAGCGGCACCAACTGCTCCACGGGGGTCATCGAGCCGTGCAGGCCGACCATGGTGGACTCCCCCGGCTCGGAGCGGGTGGCAACGATCGCGATGTCGTCCCGGGCGACGGCGACGACGTCGCCGATGCGGCCGAGCACCCGGTCCTCCACGACGGGCCCGAACCAGCCCGCGGCGACCGCCTCTTCACGGGAGGCCACCCACATCTGCTCGCCGAGCACCTCGCTCCACACCGCGTGCACGTCGGCTGCGGCACCCGGCACGGCGTAGACGTGACGGGCCCGGGCCTCGCCGGCGAGGACGGCGACGCCGGCGCGCAGCTCCCAGTCCTCGTCGAAGTCGATCCGGGACTCCGGGTCGAAGGGGATGTCGATCATGCCGTGGTCGGCGGTGATGTACAGCGCGCTGCGCGGCGGGAGCTGCTCGGCGAGCCGCTGGGCGAGCCGGTCGGCCATCATCAGCTGGCCGCGCCAGGCGTCGGAGTCGACCCCGTGCCGGTGGCCCATGGAGTCCAGCTCGCTGTAGTACGTGTAGACCAGCGCCCGGTCGGTCGCGGCGAGCCGCTCGGCGGTGAGGTCCATGCGCTCCTCGCCGGTGAGCCGCCCGTGGAAGGTGCCGCCGCTGAGGGCGATCTTCGTCAGCGGGGTGTGCTGGAAGGTGGGCGAGGTGACCTGGCAGGTCTCGATGCCGGCGGCCTGGGCGAGCTGGAAGACCGTGGGGTACGGCTGCCAGACGTACGGGTCGGTCCACGGCTGCCAGCGCAGCTGGTTCATCAGCTCGCCGGTGTCCGGGTTCAGCACGGTGTACCCGGCCAGGCCGTGCGCGCCGGGCGGCAGCCCGGTGCCGACGGAGGCGAGCGAGGTCGCGGTGGTGGAGGGGAAGCCCGCGGTGATCGGCCGGCCGCTGCCGGTGGCCGAGCCGGCGATCAGGGAGGTGAGGAACGGCGCCTCGTCGGGATGCCGGCGGATCAGCTCCCAGCCCATGCCGTCGACGAGGAACACGCAGACCCGGTCGGCGGGCGCGAGGTCGAGCGCCGTCCGCGGGGCGCCGGTGATGCCGAGCCCGGCGGCGACCGCGGGCAGCAGGTCGCTCAGCGAGCCGCTGCCGTAGCGCGGGGCGGGCGCGGCGTACGGGTCGAGCGGTTCGTAGGACGGGGCGGGATGGACCATCAGGAGGCCGCGCCCGCGGTCGCCTCGGAGAGCGCCTGCGCGAAGGCGAGGGCCTGGCGGACGGTCTCGGGGCCGTCGCCCGCCTCGCTGACCCGCAGGCTCAGGTCGTCGGCGCTGGAGGAGCCGGTGTAGCCGTGGTCGGCCTCGCAGTTGGGGTCGCCGCAGGCGGCGGGCTCCAGGTCGATGCGGCTGACCGCGCCCCAGCCGATGGTCAGCACGACCTCGCGGGGCAGGGTGCCCGGGGTGTACGACTCGGGGTTGGCGACGACCCGGCTCAGCACGACCGACGAGATCCGCTCCAGCTTGACCGACTCGGTGGAGGTGGTGGCGTAGGGGCTCGGGGAGGTGTCGTCGGCGCTCTGCTCGTCGGTGTGGCTGACGATGAAGCGCGTGCTGGTCAGGACCAGGACGGTGACGTGCCGGCGGACCTCGTTCGCGTCGAAGGTGGTCTCCTGGTGGACCAGGTACGAGGCGACCGCCTCCCCACCGACGGAGGCCTCCACGGCCTCGGCCACGAGGGCGGGGTAGTAGCCGCTGCGCTCGATCGCCGCGCGCAGCCCCTGGGTCGTCGTACCGGTCTTCGCCATGGCGACCATCCTAGTGCGGAGCACGTGTTCAGAAGGACGACAGTGCACGAGGCCCGAGGTCCGTGCGGGCCGGGGGCCGCGCGAGGCGCACGGAGGCGCCGAGCACGGTGAGGCCGGCGGGGGCCACCACGACCGGTTCGAGGTCGACGGAGACCACCTCGGGCAGGTCGTCGACCAGCCGCGACACCCGCAGCAGCAGCTCCTCCAGGGCGCCGGTGTCCACCGGCTCCGCGCCGCGCCAGCCGAACAGCAGCGGGGCCGCCTTGATGGAGCGGACCAGCTCGGCGACGTCCCGGTCTGTGGCCGGGACCAGCCGGTGCGCCATGTCGTCGAGGAGTTCGGAGGGGGCGCCGGCGATGCCGAAGGAGAGCACGGCGCCCGCGGCCGGGTCGACGGTGGCGCGTACGACCGTGTCGACGCCGCGCGGTGCCATGGCCTGCACGACCAGGTGCAGCTCCTCGGGCTTGCCCAGCCGGGCGGTCAGCTCCTCGAAGGCGCGGCCGAGGTCGTCGGGGCCGGCGATGTCCAGGCGTACGCCGCCGAGGTCGGCGCGGTGCCGAAGGTGGGGCGCGGTGGTCTTCAGGGCGACCGGGTAGCCGAGCCGCCGGGCCGCCTCCAGGGCCGCGTCGATCCCGGGGGCGGGCAGCGTGGGCCGGACCGTGATGCCGTAGCGGGCCAGCAGGGCGGCGGCCGCGGAGTCGTCGAGGGGAACGCCGTGGGTGTCCCCGGCGGGCTCCGCCGCCTCGTCGAGCAGCCGGGTGACGTCCTGGCAGGCGCCCGCCTCGTCGACGTCCTCGAACTCCGGCACCCTGCCCGGCACCTGGGCGTCCCTGCGCCACTGGGCGTAGGCGGCGGCCCTGGCCAGTGCCTTCACGGCGCGCTCGGCGGCGCCGTACGCGGGGATGCGGACCGCGGCGAGGCGGGTGGCCATGGCCTCCAGGGCGGTGTGGACGATCACGACGGGCTTGCCGGTGCCGGCCTCGTCCGCGGCGGCGTGGAGCGCTTCGGCCAGCGCGGGGTCGTCGCTGCTCGCGGGGGTCTCGCCGAGGTCGGAGCCCACGCGCGGGATGGCGGTGACCACGACGGCGTCGTGGGCGGGGTCGGCGAGGGCGGCGGTGAGGGCGGCCCGGAAGTCCTCGGGGCCGGCGGCCGTGGTGAGGTCGAGCGGGAGGCCCGGTTCCAGCCCGGCGGTGAGGCAGGCGTCGTAGGTGAGCAGGCCGAGCGACTCCGAGTTGCCGAGGACCGCGACACGGGGCCCCGCGGGCAGCGGCCGGCAGGACAGCAGCAGTCCGGTGTCGAGGAGCTCGGTGACGGTGTCGGTGCGGATGACGCCGGCCTGCTGCAGCAGGGCGGAGACGGTGCTGTCGGGGATACGGGCGGGGGGCACCGCGTGTCCGGGCGGGGCGGCCGCCGAGTGCCTGGCGCCCTTGACGACGACGACCGGCTTGACGGCGGCGGTGCGCCGGGCGAGGCGGTAGAACTTGCGCGGGTTGCCGAGGGTTTCGAGGTAGAGCAGGGCGACGTCGGTGGCCGGGTCGTCGTACCAGAACTGCAGGATGTCGTTGCCCGAGACGTCCGCCCGGTTGCCGGCGGAGACGAAGGACGACAGTCCGGCGCCGCGCCGGCGCAGCCCCGACAGCAGGGCGATGCCGATGGCGCCGGACTGGGTGAACAGGCCGAGCCGTCCGCCGTCCGGGGTCTGGGGCGACAGGGAGGCGTTGAGCCGGACGTCCTCGGCGGAGTTGAGGATGCCGAAAGCGTTGGGGCCGATGACGCGCATCCCGTACGAGTGGGCCTGCCGCACCAGGGCGCGCTGCCTGCGGCGGCCGTCGGCGCCGGACTCGGCGTAGCCGGAGGAGATCACCAGCAGGCCCAGGACGCCGTGCCGGCCGCATGCGTCGACGGCCTCGGCGACGTCGTCGGCGGGCACGGCGATCACGGCGAGGTCGACGGTGTCGGGGATCTCGGCGACGGAGCGGTGGGCGGGGACGCCCTCGGGGTCCAGGGTGCGCAGCTCCTCGGGGAAGGAGCGGTTCACGGCGTGGACGCGGCCGGTGTAGCCGCCCGCGACGATGTTCCGGAGCACTCCGCGGCCGACGCCGCCCGGCCGGCGGCCGGTGCCGATGACGGCCACGGAGGCCGGGGCGAGCAGCCGCTGGACGGAACGGGCCTCGGCGCGCTGCTCGCGGGCGCGCATGACGGCGAGGGACTGCTCGGTGGGCTCCAGGTCGCATTCGAGCCTGACGACGCCGTCGGTGAAGCTGCGCTGCTGGGTGTAGCCCGCGTCGGTGAAGACCTTGATCATCTTGCGGTTGGAGGGCAGCACCTCGGCGATGAAGCGGCGGATGCCGCGCTCGCGGGCCACCGCCGCGATGTGCTCCATCAGGGCGGAGGCCACCCCGCGGCCCTGGTGCGCGTCCTGGACCAGGAAGGCGACCTCGGCCTCGCCGTCGTCGGTGCGGTCGTAGCGGACGGTCGCGATGAACTCGCCGCCGACCAGGGCCGCCAGGCCGACGCGGTCGCGGTAGTCGTGGTGGGTGAAGCGGTGCACGTCCCGGTCGGAGAGCCGGGGGTAGGGCGCGAAGAAGCGGTAGTACTTGGACTCGTCGGAGACCTTCTCGTAGAAGCTGACCAGCCGTCCCGCGTCGTCCGGCGCGATGGGCCGGACGTGTGCGATCCCGCCGTCGCGCAGGACCACGTCCGCCTCCCAGTGGACCGGGTAGTCGCGCTCTGCGGCGGACGGCGTCGTCATGGCCCAAGCGTACGGGCACCTGCCGGTCGCGGGACCGGTGCGACGATGTGGGGACGGACCGGTGTCCGAGGCATGGCAGACTGGTCTAGACCTCCCAGGAACGACCCGAAGGGCAACACCATGGCTGAGCGCCGCGTCACCATCGGCTGGGCCGAGGGCCTGCACGCACGTCCCGCTTCGATCTTCGTCCGCGCCGCCACCGCCGTGGGCGCCCCCGTCACCATCGCCAAGGCGGACGGGGCCCCGGTCAACGCCGCCTCGATGCTCGCCGTGCTGAGCCTGGGCGTGGCCGGCGGCGAGGAGGTCGTGCTGGCCTCCGACGCGGAGGGGGTGGACGCCGCTCTGGACAGCCTGGCCAAGCTCGTCTCCGAAGGGCTGGACGAGCTCCCCGAGACCGTCTGACAGCGCGCGAAGCCGCGGTGCGGCAAAAGGGGCGGGCCTGCGCGTGAAATCCGGCCGGATTTCGCGGACCCGCCCCTTCGCCATTGCGAAGTCATTTTCGGGCAGCGCGCAGCACAATAGGGCGCAGAAATACCCCGCGCACAATTCCCCAAGTTGTATACGGCACTTCTGTTAAACCCGGCCGCGCGAAGTGTGTACGGCGTGTTTCCGATTCCTCACCGCGCCGCGGCGCCGCGCCCCGTGCTCTCCGGACGGCGCAGCCGGTGCACCGCCGTCGCCCGCTCCACATGGGCCGCCATCAGCCGCCGGGCCCGCTCCGCGTCACCGCGCGCCACCGCGTCCACGACCGCCCCGTGCTCCTCCCAGGACTCCACGGCCCGCCCAGGGGTGTCCACCGCGTACACCCAGGCGATCTTGTGCCGCAGCTGGGTCAGCAGCGCCACCAGGGTCGGGCTGCCCGACGCCTGGGCCAGCGTCTCGTGGAACCAGCCGTCCAGCGCGGGCAGGTCGGACAACTGGCGCCGGAGGGAACGTTCCTGGCCCAGCCGGACGAGCCCGCGCAGCACCTTCACATGGGCCTCGGTGCGCCGCTGCGCCGCCCGCGCGGCGCCCAGCGGCTCCAGCAGGGCGCGGATGTCCAGCAGGTCGGCGGCCTCCTGCTCGGTCGGCTCGGCCACGGACGCCCCGGCGTGCCGGCGGGTCCGCACGAAGCCCTCGGACTCCAGGGTGCGCAGCGCCTCGCGCACCGGGACCCGGGACACCCCGTAGCGCTTGGCCAGCTGCTCCTCGGTCAGCCGGCTCCCCGGCGCGAAGAACCCGCTGATGATGTCGTCACGGATCGCGGTGCACACCGCCCGGGCCGAAATCGGGCGGCCCGCGCCGCCGGCCCCCTTCACGTACGACCCCACATAGCAGGTTCCTTTCGGTGCGCGCCGACGGCCGTCCTTTAATCCCCGCGTAACGGAGGAGCCGGCGTTTCTGCCGCGACTCTATTCCAGCACGCCGCCGATTCCGACGGCCGCCCTGAATTCATGGAGCATTTTTGGACACCCGCGGCCGGGAAGCGCCGGCATGCCGAAGGCCCCGGCGGGGGGAACCGGGGCCTTCGTGTGGGGGGAGGGGAATGGCTCAGATGCGGACGCCCTTGGAACGCAGGTACGCCAGCGGGTCCACGTCGGCGCCGTAGGACGGTGCCGTACGGGCCTCGAAGTGCAGGTGCGGCCCCGTCACGTTGCCGGTGGCGCCCGACAGGCCGATCTGCTGCCCCGCGGAGACGGTCCGGCCCACGGACACGCCCAGCGAGGACAGGTGGGCGTACTGGGTGTACATGCCGTCCGCGTGGCGGATCACGACGTTGTTGCCGTAGGAGCCGCCCCAGCCCGCCTCGACGACGGTGCCCGCGCCGGCGGCGTGCACCGGGGTGCCGACGGAGGCCTGGAAGTCCACGCCGGTGTGGTAGCCGGAGGACCACAGGCTGCTCGTCGCGTGGTAGGGGGTGCCGATGGAGCCGGCGACCGGCAGCATCCAGCCGCCGAGCGTGCCGCGGCCCTTCGCGGCGCCCCGGGAGGCGTGCGCGGTGCCGCTCTCCCGGGCCGCCTTGGCCTTGGCTGCCTTGGCCGCGGCCTCCTTGGCGGCGCGCTCACGGGCGACGCGCTTGGCGCGCGCGACATCGGCGTCGTGGCGCTTGCGCGCGACGACGGCGGCCCGGTGCTGGGCCGAGGCCTGGTCGGCGAGGTGCGCGGCGAGGTCCCCGGCGACCGCGGCGCAGCGGGCGAAGGCGGAACCCTCGGCCCTGGCGTCGGCAGCCGCGGCGGGCACGACGAACGCGCCGGTGGTCACGGTGGTCAGCGCGGCGGCGCCGGCCAGGGTGGAACGTATGGAGAACGACGCCATGGGCAGGCGGGGATCCTTTCCTTCCTTCTCGCCTACCGGGTTAGCTGACGGGTTCGGAGCAGGAAGGTCTCCTACGGGCGGCGGCAGGCCGCCCGATTCACCCCAGGGACATCTCAGGTGGGTCCCCGGCTCCCCAGGCTCACGCCCGACGGGGACTCGGCGATCGTTGCTCCGGTGCCGCGGGAGGCGGCTGCTTCCGCCGGACAACCCGAGGACGTTAACCAGGCGTTGCTCCCGGCTCCAAAAAAATCCGGCAATATGTGCGGGATGCCACACCGGCCGCCAACCGGTCGCAACCGTCCGCAATCCCGCGATGCCGCAGCTCCCCGGCGGTGCGCGCCCCTCCGGGAAGCCCCGCACGTCCATGGCGCGGTCCGCGGTGACCGGCGTCACCGTCCGGCCCGGCCGAACGGGACCCGGCGGCGGCACCGCGTACGTAGGGTCACGGGGTGACCACGACACCAGGGGCGGCCACCGACGCCGCCCGCGCCGCCGAGGACTTCCTGCGCGCCTTCCACGACCGGATGCCCGGGCGTCAGTCGGAGGGGACCGAGGCCGCCCCCACCCGCGACGGGCGGACGAGTTACGAGGTGCTCGCCGAGCGTGTCGCGGGCGCCCGGCGGGTCCTGGACCTCGGCTGCGCGGACGGCGCCCTGCTGGAACTGCTCGCCCGGCGCGGGGCCGGGGTTCCGGCCGGCGTCGACCTGTCGGAGGGCGAGCTGGCCCTCGCCCGCCGGCGGCCCGCGCTGGCCGGCGCCGACCTGCGGCAGGGGCGTGCGCAGGAGCTGCCCTTCGCCGACGGCTCCTTCGACGCCGTGGTCTCCCACATGGCGCTCATGCTGATGTCGGACGCCGACCGGGTCGTGGCCGAGGCCGCCCGGGTGCTCGCGCCGGGCGGCACGTTCGCCGTCGCCGTCGGCGGCGGGCCCGTCCCCGGCGAGGCCGTGGAGCTCTTCCTGACGCTGGCCGTGCCGTACTTCAAGGCGGCGAAGCGGCGCCTTCCTCGGCTGGGCGACCGCAGGACACGGAGCCGGGAGGGGCTCGACGGGCTCCTCGCACCGCTGGGCTTCGCGCCGCTGTCCTGGGAGACGGTCGTCATCGCCATGGACGGGACGCCCCACGAGGTCTGGTCCGCCCTCACCGGGACGTTCTACGACATGGAGGTCCTGGACGAGGAGCCGACCGAGGAGCTGCGCGCCGTGTTCCTGGACCGGGCCGCCGGCCTGAGCGGAGCCGGCAGACGGGTTCCGTGCGGCATGCGGATCAACGTGGCGGCGGCCCGGCTGGGCCGCTGAACGGGCACCCCCGCGCACCGCGGCCCCGGGCGCCGCAGGGGCACCCGGGGCCGCGGTGTGGAGCTACCGGTCAGCCGCCCGTGACGACCTCGACCGGGCCGATGCCCAGCTCGCGGATCGGGTCCGCGATGGCGGAGGCGTCGCCGACGAGGACGACCACGAGCCGGTCCAGGGGGAAGGCGTTGACGGCCGCGGCCGTCGCCTCCACCGTGCCGGTGACGGCCAGCCGCTCGTAGAGCCGGGCCTGGAAGTCGTCCGGCAGGGACTGCTCGACCTGGTCGGCGAAGGTCCCGGCCACCGCCGAGGCGGTCTCGTAGCGCAGCGGTGCGACGCCCACCAGGTTCTGCACGGCGGCGTCGCGCTCCTCGTCGGTGAGCCCCTCCGCCGCCAGGGTGCGCAGCACCTGCCAGGTGTCGGCCAGCGCGGGCGCGGTGACGTCGGTCGCCACGGACCCGCTGATGCCGAGCAGGGAGACGCCGGTGCCCTCGGGCGTGGACAGCAGCACCTGGCCGAAGGCCCGCACGCCGTAGGTGTAACCCTTCTCCTCGCGCAGGACGCGGTCCAGGCGCGAGGTCAGCGTGCCGCCGAGGCAGTACGTGCCGAGCACCTGGGCCGCCCAGACGGGATCGTGGCGGTCCGCGCCGGCGCGGCCGATGAGCACCTGGGTCTGGACGGACCCGGGCCGGTCGACGATCACGACGCGCGCGGTGTCGTCGGCGGTGATCGCGGGCAGCGGGCGGCGCTCGGCGGGCTTGCCGCTCCACTCCCCCAGCGTGCTCTCGAGCAGCCCCTCCAGGTCGATCCCGGTGAAGTCGCCGACCACGACGGCCGTCGAGGTGGACGGACGTACGTGCGTGTCGTAGAAGGCACGGACGGCGGAGGCGTCGATGCGCGCGACCGTCTCCTCGGTGCCCTGGCGCGGCCGGGAGCAGCGCAGGTCGGCGGCGAAGAGCTCCTTGGACAGCGCCATGGCGGCGCGCCGCGCGGGGTTGGCGAGCTCGTGCGGGATCTCGTCGAGGCGGTTGCGCACCAGCCGCTCGACCTCGCCGTCCGGGAACGCCGGGGCGCGCAGCGCGTCGGCGAGCAGGCCGAGGGCCTTGTCGAGACGGGAGGCGGGGACCTCCAGGGAGACCCGGACGCCGGGGTGGTCGGCGTGCGCGTCGAGGGTGGCCCCGCAGCGCTCCAGCTCGGCGGCGAACTCCTCGGCGGTGTGCTTGTCGGTGCCCTCGGACAGGGCCCGGGCCATGATCGTGGCGACGCCGTCCAGGCCCTCGGGCTCGGCGTCGAGCGGCGCCGTGAGCAGCACCTCGACGGCGACGACCTTCTGGCCGGGGCGCCGGCTGCGCAGCACCGTCAGCCCGCTGGGCAGCGTGGACCGCTCGGGGGCCGGGAAGTCCCAGGGCTTGGGCTGGCCCGGCCGTGGCTGCGGGTGGAACGTCATGGTGGTGTGGACGTCGGTCACTGGTCCGCGCCCTCCTCGTCCTCGTCGGAGTCCTCGCCGGAAGCGGCCGCCGAACCCGTGGGCTCGTAGACCAGCACGGCGCGGTTGTCGGGCCGCAGGGTGGCCGCGGCGACGGCGCGCACCTCGTCCGCGGTGATGTCCAGGATGCGCTTGACGGCGGTCAGCGCGAGCTGCGGGTCGCCGAACAGCACGGCGTACCGGCACAGTTCGTCGGCGCGGCCGCCGACCGTGGCGAGCCGGTCCAGCCACTCGCGCTCGAGCTGGGCCTGCGCCCGCTCCATCTCCTCCGGGGTCGGGCCCTCCTCGGCGAAGCGGGCCAGTTCCTCGTCGACGGCGGCCTCGATGGTGGGCACCTCGACGCCGCTGGACGTCTTCACGTCGAGCCAGCCGAGCGACGGCGCCCCGGCCAGCCTCAGCAGGCCGAACCCGGCCGCGACGGCGCTGCGGTCCCGGCGCACCAGGCGGTTGTGCAGCCGGGAGGACTCACCGCCGCCGAGGACGGTCAGCGCCAGGTCCGCGGCGTCGGACTCGCGTGTGCCGTCGTGCGGCAGCCGGTAGGCGGCCATCAGGGCGCGCGAGGGGACGTCCTCCTCGACGACCTCGCGGAGCTCCCCGCCGATCACCCCGGGGAGTGAACCGTCACGGGGCGCCGGCTTGCCGTCGTGGGACGGGATGGTGCCGAAGTACTTCTCGATCCAGGCCAGCGTCTGCTCCGGGTCGATGTCCCCGACGACCGCGAGGACGGCGTTGTTCGGGGCGTAGTAGGTCCGGAAGAAGGCGCGCGCGTCCTCCAGGGAGGCGGCGTCCAGGTCCGCCATCGAGCCGATGGGGGTGTGGTGGTACGGGTGGCCGTCCGGGTACGCCATCGCCGTCAGCCGCTCGAAGGCGGTGCCGTAGGGGACGTTGTCGTACCGCTGGCGGCGCTCGTTCTTGACCACGTCGCGCTGGTTGTCCAGGCTCTGCAGGTCCAGTGCGGACAGCAGGCTGCCCATGCGGTCGGCCTCGAGCCAGAGCGCGAGCTCCAACTGGTGGGCCGGCATGGTCTCGAAGTAGTTGGTGCGCTCGAAGCTGGTGGTGCCGTTGAGGGAGCCGCCGGCGGACTGGACCAGTTCGAAGTGGCCGTTGCCCTTGACGTTCGCCGAACCCTGGAACATCAAGTGCTCGAAGAGGTGGGCGAGTCCGGTACGGCCCTTCACCTCGTGGCGGGAACCGACGTCGTACCAGAGGCAGACCGCGGCGACCGGGGTGAGGTGGTCCTCGGAGAGCACGACGCGCAGGCCGTTGGCCAGGCGGTGCTCGGTCGCGGTGAGGCCGCCGGATTCTGCCTCCGGCGTGGCCGTGTGACCCATGGGCAAGCTGTCCTTCCGGTCGCGTACTCGTTGTTTTGTGCTGAGACCTGCCACTCTAGGCAGCGGACAAACGGCCCGCGAAGTTCCCGTCACCGCCACGTATGAGGCGGGGGGGTGGTCCGGGCTGTCGGTGGGGCGGTCCACAATGGTCCGCGACAGTCCCGTGTCCTTATCCGATGAGGTCCAGCCGAAGGAGCAGCGCCCTGATGGCCCGCCGCACCACGAAGACCCCGCCGCCGGACGATTTCGAGGAGCGCATCCTCGACATCGACGTCGTCGACGAGATGCAGGGGTCCTTCCTCGAGTACGCCTACTCGGTCATCTACTCGCGCGCCCTCCCGGACGCCCGCGACGGGCTCAAGCCGGTGCACCGGCGGATCGTGTACCAGATGAACGAGATGGGGCTGCGCCCCGAGCGCGGCTTCGTGAAGTGCGCCCGCGTCGTCGGCGAGGTGATGGGCAAGCTCCACCCGCACGGCGACTCCTCGATCTACGACGCGCTGGTGCGCATGGCCCAGCCGTTCTCGATGCGCGTGCCGCTGGTCGACGGCCACGGCAACTTCGGCTCGCTCGGCAACGACGACCCGCCGGCCGCGATGCGGTACACGGAGTGCCGCACGACCCCCGCCGCGATGCTGATGGTCGAGTCGATCGACGAGGACACCGTCGACTTCACGCCGAACTACGACGGCCAGGAGCAGGAGCCGGTGGCCCTGCCCGCCGCCTACCCGAACCTGCTGGTCAACGGCGCCTCGGGCATCGCGGTCGGCATGGCGACCAACATGCCGCCGCACAACCTGGGCGAGGTCATCGCGGCCGCCCGCCACCTGATCCGCTACCCGAACGCGGACCTCGAGACGCTGATGCGTTACGTCCCCGGCCCGGACCTGCCGACCGGCGGCCGGATCGTGGGCCTGGACGGCGTCCGGGACGCGTACGAGACCGGCCGCGGCACGTTCAAGATCCGCGCCACGGTGGCCGTGGAGGACGTGACGGCCCGCCGCAAGGGCCTGGTGGTGACCGAGCTGCCGTTCGCGGTCGGCCCGGAGAAGGTCATCTCCAAGATCAAGGACCTGGTCGGCTCGAAGAAGCTGCAGGGCGTCGCGGACGTCAAGGACCTCACCGACCGCGAGCACGGACTGCGGCTGGTCATCGAGGTGAAGAACGGCTTCCACCCCGAGGCCGTCCTGGAGCAGCTGTACAAGCTGACCCCCATGGAGGAGTCCTTCGGCATCAACAACGTGGCGCTGGTCGACGGCCAGCCGCTCACGCTGGGCCTGAAGGAACTGCTGGAGGTCTACCTCGACCACCGCTTCGAGGTCGTCCGGCGGCGCAGCGAGTTCCGCCGCGGCAAGCGCCGGGACCGCCTCCACCTGGTGGAGGGCCTGCTGGTCGCCCTGGTCGACATCGACGAGGTCATCTCGATCATCCGCTCCAGCGACAACGCCGCCCAGGCCAAGGAGCGCCTCATCGAGCGCTTCGCGCTGTCGGAGATCCAGACCCAGTACATCCTCGACACCCCGTTGCGCCGGCTGACCCGCTTCGACCGGATTGAACTGGAGTCCGAGCGGGACAGGCTGACCGCCGAGATCGAGGAGCTCACCCGGATCCTGGAGTCCGACACCGAGCTGCGCAAGCTGGTCGGCGCCGAGCTGGCGGCGGTCGCCAAGAAGTACGCCACCGAGCGCCGCACCCTGCTGATGGAGCCGGGCGCGGCCCCCGTCGCGGCCGTGCCGCTGGAGGTCGCCGACGACCCGTGCCGCGTGCTGCTCTCCTCCACCGGGCTGCTGGCCCGTACGGCGAACGGCGAGGCCCTGGCCCCGGGCGACGGCAAGCGCGTCAAGCACGACGTGATCGTCTCGGCGATCCCGACGACGGCGCGGGCCGACATCGGGATGGTCACCTCCACCGGGCGCCTGCTGCGGATCGCCGTGATCGACCTGCCGATCCTGCCGGAGACCTCCGGTGCCCCGAACCTGGCGGGCGGGGCGCCGCTCGCGGAGTTCCTGTCGCTGGAAGCGGACGAGCAGGTGCTCTGCCTCACCACGCTCGACGAGTCCTCGCCGGGTCTGGCGCTCGGCACCGAGCAGGGCGTGGTCAAGCGCGTCGTGCCGGACTACCCGGCGAACAAGGACGACCTGGAGGTCATCGCGCTCAAGGACGGCGACCGCATCGTCGGCGCGGTCGAACTGCGCACCGGTGAGGAGGACCTGGTCTTCATCACCGACGACGCGCAGTTGCTGCGCTACCCGGCGGGCCAGGTCCGTCCGCAGGGCCGCCCGGCGGGCGGCATGGCCGGCATCAAGCTGACGGACGGCGCGAAGGTGATCTCCTTCACCGCCGTCGACCCCTCGGCCGACGCCGTGGTCTTCACCCTCGCCGGGACCCGGGAGACGCTCGCAGGCGCCGAGGAGGGCACGGCCAAGCTCACGCCGTTCGACCAGTTCCCGCGCAAGGGAAGGGCGACCGGCGGCGTGCGCTGCCAGCGCTTCCTGAAGGGCGAGGACATGCTGCTCCTCGCCTGGGCCGGTTGCACCCCGGCCCGTGCCGCCACCTCCACGGGTGCGCCGGCCGACCTCCCGCCCAAGGACCCGCGCCGGGACGGCTCGGGCGTGGCCCTCACCAAGCGGGTCTCGGTGGTCGCCGGGCCGGTGTGACCGGCACGTCCACAGCGATGAGGGGCGCGGCACCCGGTACGGGTGCCGCGCCCCTCGGCGTACGCGGTGTCAGGACGCGTACGCCTGCGCCCCGCCGGGTCCTGCCGGGTCGTCCAGGCGCAGCCACACGCAGGTGTCCCGGGGCAGCCGGCCGTCCTCGGCGAGCGGTCCGCTGGCCAGCAGGACTTGCCGGTGCGCAGGGAGCGCGGCGAGGTCCGCGGACAGGTTGAGCACGCAGGCGAAGGCGCCCGCGCGGCGGAAGGCGAGCACGTCGCCGGGACCGTCGAGCCAGTCCATCGGGCCCTCGCCGAGGCCGGGTTCCGCGCGGCGGAGCTCCAGGGCCGTCCGGTACAGGCTCAGCAGGGAACCGGGGTCGCTCTCCTGCGCCTCGGCGGTGTAGCGCGCCCAGTCCGCCGGCTGCGGCAGCCAGGGGTGCTCGCCCCCGAAACCGTACGGCGGCGCGTCCCCCGACCAGGGCAGCGGGACCCGGCAGCCGTCACGGCCCGGGTCGGTGCCGCCGGAGCGGAAGTACATCGGGTCCTGCAGCAGTTCGGCCGGGATGTCCTCGACCTCGGGCAGCCCGAGTTCCTCGCCCTGGTAGAGGTAGACCGAGCCGGGCAGGGCCAGGGTCAGCAGGGCGGCGGCGCGGGCGCGACGGGTCCCGAGCTCCAGGTCCGTGGGGATGCCGTGGGCCTTGGTCTTGAAGTCGAAGCCCGTGTCGGCGCGGCCGTACCGGGTGACCGTACGCGTCACGTCGTGGTTGGCCAGCACCCAGGTCGCGGGGGCACCGACCGGCGCGTGCGCGGCGAGCGTCGCGTCGACGGAGGCGCGCAGCCGGCCGGCGTCCCACGGGCAGGCGAGGAAGTCGAAGTTGAAGGCGGTGTGCAGCTCGTCGGGACGCAGGTAGCGCGCGAAGCGCTCGGTGTCCGGCAGCCACACCTCGCCGATCAGCACGCCGTCGTAGGGGTCGGCGACGCTGCGCCAGGAACGGTAGATGTCGTGCAGTTCGTCGCGGTCGATGTAGGGGTGCGGGTCGGTGCCCTCCACGAAGTCGGGCAGGTCAGGGTCCTTGGCGACCATGGCCGCCGAGTCGATGCGCACCCCGGCCACGCCGCGCTCGAACCAGAAGCGCAGGACGTCCTCGTGCTCCCGTCGCACCGCGGGGTGGGCCCAGTTGAGGTCGGGCTGCTCCGGGGCGAACAGGTGCAGGTACCAGTCGCCGTCCGGGAGCCGGGTCCAGGCGGAGCCGCCGAACTGCGAACGCCAGCCGTTGGGCGGCAGCTCGCCGTCCTCGCCGCGGCCGGTGCGGAAGTGGAACAGCTTGCGCTCGGCGCTGCCGGGCCCGGCCTCCAGGGCCGCCTGGAACCAGACGTGCTGGTCGGAGATGTGGTTGGGGACGATGTCGATGATGGTGCGGATGCCCAGGGCGCGTGCTTCGGCGATCAGTTTCTCGGCGTCGGCCAGGGTCCCGAAGGCCGGGTCGATGGCCCGGTAGTCGGCGACGTCGTAGCCGCCGTCGGCCATCGGCGAGGGGTACCAGGGGTTGAACCAGAGCGCGTCCACACCCAGCGCGGCCAGGTACGGCAGTCTGGACCGCACCCCGGCGAGGTCGCCGGTGCCGTCCCCGTCTCCGTCGGCGAAGCTGCGTGCGTACACCTGGTAGATGGCGGCGCCGCGCCACCACGCGTCGGTGGCCTCGGCCGGGTGGGTGTCTGCCACGTGACTGGTCCTTTCGGGCAGCTGGGACCGCGCCGCCAGCCCCGTGGCGGGCGGCGTGGTGCTGGACGGGTGCGGCCGGAGGCCGTCGGGGCCGGGTCTCAGCCCTTGAGGCCGCCGGCGGTGAGGCCGCTCATGATGTTGCGCTGGAAGATCAGGAAGATCAGCAGGGTGGGCACCGAGGCCATCGCGATGGCCGCGACCAGCCAGTTCTCCGGCACCCCGCTGGCGAGCGAGTAGATGCCGACGTTGAGCGTCTGCTTCGTCGGGTCGGGCAGGGTGAGCATCGGCCAGAGGAAGTCCTTCCAGACCCCGACGATCGCGAAGATGGAGACCACTCCGAGGATCGGGCGGGAGATCGGCAGGACGACCGACCACAGGGTGCGCAGCGGGGAGGCTCCGTCGATGGAGGAGGCGTCCAGCAGTTCCTGCGGCACCGAGTCGAAGAACCGCTTCAGCAGGAAGATGTTGAAGGCGTTGGTGACCGACGGCAGCCAGATCACCCAGGGCGAGTTGAGCAGGTTGCGCTGGAAGACCGGCACGTCCAGCACCGTCAGGTACTGCGGTACGACCAGGACGGTGGCCGGGATCATCAGCGTGGCGAGCATCATCCCGAGGATCACGTTGCCCAGCACCGGACGGAGCTTGGACAGCGAGTAGGCGGCCGCCACGTCGAACACGAGCTGGAAGGCGAGTGCCCCGAACGCGTACCAGAGGGTGTTCAGCAGCAGGTGGGACAGGTCCATCACGTCCCAGGCGCTCTTGTAGTTCTCGGGGTGCAGGGCGTGCGGGAAGGCGGTGGGCGGGATCTGTGCGAACTCCTCCGTGGACTTCAGGCCGTTGGAGGCCATCCAGTACAGCGGGCCGAGGAAGACCAGCGTGAAGGCGACCAGTACCAGGGCGAGGACGGTCCGGTAGACGATCTTGCCGCGGCGGCTCGCCAGCTGCGTCGGCGATATCAGCGTTCGGGTGCTGCTGCTCATCGGTGGTTCCCCGCCCTACTCGTCCGTGGCGCGGCTGAGCCGCACGTACCCGGCGGAGAAGACCGCCAGCAGTACGAGCAGGACCAGGCCGAGCGCCGCGGCGCTGCCGTAGTTGTTGAAGCTGAAGGCGTACTGGTAGATCAGGTAGACGACGGTGGTGGTGGAGCCCTCCGGCCCGGAACCGCCGGTCAGCAGGAAGGGCTCGGTGAACACCTGCATCGTGGCGATGATCTGCATGAGCAGCATCAGCGACAGGATCAGCCGGGTCTGCGGGATCGTCACGTGCCAGATCTTGCGCAGGAGCCCGGCGCCGTCGAGTTCGGCGGCCTCGTAGAGCTCGCCGGGGATGCCCTGGAGCGCGGCCAGGTAGATCAGGGTCGCGCCGCCCATGTTCATCCACGTGGAGGCGATGACCACCGACAGCATCGAGGTGCTGGTGGACTGCAGCCACTGCTGCTGGGGCAGGTGCAGCACCTCGAAGATGCGGTTGAACAGGCCGTACTCGGGGTTGTAGAAGTTCTTGAAGAGCAGCACCGAGGCCACCGGAGGCAGCATCACCGGCAGGTACACCAGCAGTCTCAGATAGCCCCGCGCGTGCCGCAGTTCGTTGAGCAGCAGGGCGATGACGAACGGCACCGCGAAGCCGAGCAGCAGCGCCAGGGCGGTGAAGAGCAGGGTGTTGCGCCAGGCCTGCCAGAACGCGGGGTCGTGGAAGACGTAGTTCAGGTTCGACCAGCCGGCCCAGGTGGTGGCCCCGTCCTCGGTCTTCTGGAAGGCCAGCAGGACCTCCCTGACCATCGGGTACCAGGAGAAGAACCCGAAGCAGAGCACGGCGCCGATCAGGAAGCCGTGCGCGGTGAGGTTGCGGCGCAGGGCGCGGCCGGCCCGCCCCGGACGGCGGCCGTCCGGGGCGGGGCGGCGCACCGTACGGCGCGACCGGCTCTTCGCGGGAGTGCTGGTGGGCAGGGTGGGGGCGCTGGGGGCCGACATCGTCGCTCCTGGGTGCCGGGTGCCGAGGGGGCCTGGGCTACTGGTTGGCGAGGACCTGGTTGACCTGGGTCTCCGCGGTGGACAGCAGCTTGGCGGGGTCCGCGTTCTTGTTGGTGAGGACACCGGACATCACGTTGTCCAGGACCTTGTAGATCTCCTGGGCCTTCGCCGGCTCGGCCTTGCCGGGGATCGGGTTGTCCATGAAGGCGCGGAAGTTCTCCACCGGCATCGTGGCGCTCTCGGTCTTCAGCTGGTCGTCCTTGGTCTTGCTGGCGCCGATGAAGAAGGCCGGCTGGGGCAGACCGACGGGCAGGCCGTCCGCCTTGGAACGCGCGTACTCGAACTGGCCCTTGCCGACGCTGAGCGTCTTGAAGTTCAGCCAGGCGATGGCGGCCTTGATCTTGTCGGGCGAGCTGCCCTTCTTGATCATGTAGTCGTTGCCGCCGAAGAGGGTGGCCTTGCCGCCGGGGATCGGGCCCATGCCGAAGTTGGCGTAGTCGGCGCCGAGCTGCTGGACCATGTACGTGATGTCGTCCGGCGCGGCCAGGAACATGCCGAGCTTGTCGGTGGCCATCTGCTTCTGCAGGTCGCCCCACTTGAGCAGCTGCGTCTGGCCCATGCTGTTGTCGGTCCAGCGCATGTCGTGCAGGTTCTGCACGACCTGCTTGCCGAGGTCGGTGTTGAACCCCGCCTTGGTGCCGTCCGCGGAGACGACGTCGCCGCCCAGGCCGTACATCGTGGCCGTGAAGTGCCAGCCCCCGGTGTTCTGGGCGCTGTAGTCGCCGTAGCCGGCGATGCCCTTGCCGAGGCCGGCGATCGCCTTGGCCGCGGTGCGCACGTCCTCCCAGGTGGTCGGCGGCTTGTTGGGGTCGAGGCCGGCCTGCGTGAAGAGCTTGCGGTTGATCAGCAGACCCATGGTGTAGTTGCTGGTGGGCAGGCCGTAGAGCTTGCCGTCCTTCTTCAGGACGTTCAGCACGTTGGGGTCGATGTCGTTCAGGGCCGGGACGGTCTTGTCGGTGACGTACGCGGAGATGTCCGCGGCGCCGTCGTTGTCGAGCACCTGCTGCAGGTCGGTGAAGTACGTGTAGAACACGTCCGGCTGGGACTTGGCCTTCAGCGCGGCCGTGAAGCGGGCCGGCTCCTCGCACTGGCCGGGCGTCGACTTACCGTCGATCGTCACGTTCGGGTACTTCTTGTTGAAGGCGGCGACGTCCTCCTTCCACTCCTTGAGCTCCGCCTTCTTCGCGGCCGGCGGCATGCAGTCGATGGTCAGCGTGACCTTGGCCTTCGGGTCCAGCGGGGCGGTGGGGTCGGACGAACCGCCGGCCGCGTCGTTGTCGTTGTCCGCACTGCTGCTGGTGCCGCAGGCGGTGAGGACGGCCAGGGCCATCACGGAGACGAGCGTGGCCGCGGAGGCACGGCGAGCGGGGCGGAACCAGGAGCTTCTCATCGGTGGTCCCCTTCGGGCATGAGCGTGGAAGCCCCCGACCACACGCAGCGGGGGCGTCGCACACTCAAGCACCACAAACAGGTGTCCGCAAGATCTCGCGCAGATTTCGCAAAAGATTGACGGCCTTGCGCAGCTCGGCAACGAAGGAAGCGAACACCGGGAACGGAGCGGGAACCCCGAGGCCGCAAACGCGGACCGGGCGGTTCCGACGTCGTCGGAACCGCCCGGTCCGCGGGGCGCGCGGCCGCTCAGCCGCGAACAGGCCCCGTCGTCCCGCGGACGACCAGCTCGGGCTCGTACAGCAGCTCGTCGGAAGCCACCTGCTTGCCCGCGATCTTCAGCGCGAGCAGCTCGACGGCGGTGCGGCCCATCGCCTCGATAGGCTGCCGCACCGTGGTCAGCGGCGGGTCGGTGCAGGTCATGAACGCCGAGTCGTCGTAACCGACCACGGAGACGTCGCCGGGCACGGACAGCCCCAGCCGGCGCGCCGCCCGCACCGCGCCGAGCGCCATCGGGTCGTTGGCGCAGATGATCCCGGTGACCCCGCGCTCCCAGAGCTTGGCGGCCGCGGCCTGGCCGCCCTCCAGCGTGAACATCGCCCGCCCGACGTGCTCGTCGGGCAGCGACCCGCCGCCCGCGGCGGCCGCGGCCCGCGCCGCGGTCAGCTTGCGCCGCGACGGCATGTGGTCGGTGGGCCCGAGCAGCAGGCCGATCCGCTCGTGGCCCAGCGAGGACAGGTGCCGCCAGGCCTGCTCCACGGCGACCGCGTCGTCGCACGACACCCGTGGGAAACCGAGGTCCTCTATCGCGGCGTTGATCAGCACCACCGGCAGGTTCCGCTCGGCCAGCAGGCGGTAGTGGTCGTGCGGCGCGTCCGCCTGCGCGTACAGACCGCCGGCGAAGACCACGCCGGAGACGTGCTGCTGCAGCAGGAGCGAGACGTAGTCCGCCTCCGACACCCCGCCCGCGGTCTGCGTGCACAGCACCGGCGTCAGACCCTGCTGGGCGAGGGCCGCCCCCACGATGTCGGCGAAGGCCGGGAAGATCGGGTTCTGCAGCTCCGGCAGCACCAGCCCGACCAGCCGGGCCCGGTTCCCCCGCAACTGCGTCGGCCGCTCGTACCCCAGCACGTCCAGCGCCGTGAGCACCGCCTGCCGGGTGCCCTCCGACACCCCCGGCTTCCCGTTCAGCACACGGCTGACGGTGGCCTCACTGACCCCGACCTTCTTCGCTACTTCGGCAAGCCGTCGCGTCATGAGCGCAAGCATACGACATGGCATGCAAGTGGTTTGCGCTCATGCGCAAGACCGTTGGGACGCCCGGCACCCGGGGGTGCCGCCGTGGCAGGAGGGACCGAAGCGTCGCCTCACCCTCAACCTGGGCCAATACAGCGCCCACCTGTCCTGAATAGCGCGCTTCACGACCGTTCCCTGCGGGTAACACTCATTCGACGGCGGGTGCCGGACCCGTACGTCCCTGCGTGCTTCTCACCTCTCCGAGGCAGTCGATCAGAGCCGCTCGTACCTGCCCGGAGCTTCGCTTCTTCGGGCTGCCGCCGCCATGACGGGCGGGCGTGCGCCGATCGGGGGGTCACATGGCGCGTTCCAGAGAGGTGGGCGGAATCGCCGCCCTGCTGGTCATCGGGGTCACCGCCGTCCTGGTGCTCACGGCCGCCGTCGCCGTGGCCCTGGGCAAGCTCATGGTGGCCCTCGCCTCCCCCTCAAGCCCCGGCCAGGACTCCGCCGCGTCCACCTTCATGGCCGCCAACGCCGCCTTCTCGGGGCTGGCGCTGGCGGCGGTGCTCGTAACGTTCGGCGTGCAGCAGCGGAAGGCCCGGCACCAGCGGCGGGAGTTGTCCCTGCAGCGCCGCGAACTCTCGCGTACGCACGCCCAGTTGTACCGCAGCGCCGAAGCGGACTTACGCACCCTGCACGTGGAGTTGTTGAAGCTAGCCATCGACAACCCGGAACTCATGATCGTCTGGGCGGGATTCGACGAGGTGTCCGCCGAGCAGGGCCGCGAGATGCTGTACGCGAACCTGGTCTTCTCCCACTACTTCCTGGCGTACAGGCTGGGTACGTTTCCGCTGTCCGAGATACGGGGACAGTTGCGGGTACTCGTCCAGAGCCGCAAATTCCGGGAGTACTGGGCCTTCACCGCGGCACATCGCGCTGTCCTGGACCCGACCGGCGAAGAACGTCTCTTCGGCGCGATCATCGACGGGGCGATCCAGGAGTTCGAGAGCCGCGGGAGCATCTGACGCAGTCGCACGCCGCTCCAGGCGTCACTCCAACGGCACGAATAATGCTCCGTCGCACGCCACTCACTGGCAATCTCTCGTACCATGGATATCCTGCGACGCATCGGTGCGTCCCCACGCGAACGCGGAAGCATGAACGGCACCACGTGTCCGGACATCTTCGAACTGGCGAACGGTGACTTCGCCGTCATCGGCACCGATGCGACGGCCGCACTTGACGGAAAATTGCCGGCCGATGCCGGACGCGCGGACTACGAACGCATCGTCGTGATCTCACGTGAGACCCTCGTACGCGCGAAGAGCGAGATCCCGGACGCCTGACCTGCAAATATACCCCTCGTCGGCCTCCCCGCAGCTCGATAGCGGGGAGGCCCCGTCATGTCACGGCAAGGCACCCGCAGCGCGAACCGCTCGGAACGGGAGGGGCGGGAGAGCCGGGGGTGGTGCGGAAGGTTAGGCTTACCTTCATGAGCACCTGCACCTCCGCGTCCAGCTCGCTGGCGGAGCCCGTCGCCGCGACGGCGGCCACCGCGCGGACCTGGCTGCTGCTGGAGCAGCCGGGGCCGTGGGGTCCCAAGGCGCTGACCGGGAGCCATCTGGATCCGCGGGTGGGCAGGGCGCTGGAGCGGGCCGCGGCCGGGACCGGGGTACGGGTCGGGCTGATCCGGCGGCCCGGGCGGCACGCGGACCGGCATGACGTGCGGCGGCGCACGGCGTACGTGGCGCACACCGTGCCGGGTGGCTCCTGGGTGCGGGACGCGGTCGTGGAGGACCCGGCCGCGCTGCTGGGCCTGGACTTCGGGGCGCTGGGCCGCGGCGACCACCGCGGCTTCGGGATGCCGTACGAGGGCGACCCGCTCGCCCTCGTCTGCACCAACGGCAAACGCGACCGCTGCTGCGCCCTCAACGGCCGGCCGCTCGCCGCGGAGCTGGCCGCCTCGGGGCTCGGTGAGGTGTGGGAGGTGACCCACCTGGGCGGGCACCGGTTCTCGCCGACGATGCTGGTGCTGCCGTACGGCTACGCCTACGGCCGGGTCGACGCCGCGCTGGCCCGGCAGGTGCTGGCGGCCGCCCGCGAGGGCGACATAGTGCTGGAGGGCTGCCGCGGACGTTCCGCGTGGGAGCGTCCGGGCCAGGCCGCCGAGCTGGCCGTGCGGCGGCTGACCGGCGAGCTGGACGCCGAGGCGCTGACCGTGGACGGTGAGCACGGCACCCGCGTGCGGCACCGCGACGGGCGGGCCTGGGACGTCGCGGTGACGCCGGTCGCGGCGGAGCCGCCCCGGCCCGAGAGCTGCGGGGCGGCCCTGGGTGCGCCGCTGCGGATGGAGATCAGCGGCATTCAGCCGGCGCTCTTGACGAACTCCGTGGTGTAGGTCTTGCCCAGGTCCACCTCGGCGTTCTGCAGGTTGGGGTTGAAGGCCTTGAGGACCCGCTCCACCGTCTCGGGTCCGCCCTCGGGCATCACGCCGTCCTTGGTGAACATCGGCAGCGTGCTCTCGATCGCCTTGACGTAGAGCTCCTGCCCGCCGCCCTGCGCGTAGTCGGCGGGCATCTTCGCGGCGATCTCCGCGGCGCTGTGCGTGGACATCCAGCGGAGCGTCTTCACGAAGGCGTTGGCGAGCTTCTGCACCGTCTCCTTGTGGCTGTCCACCCATTCCGTCTGCATGTAGAGGCTGGAGGACGGGTAGAGCCCGCCGAGCGCCTGCCGCGAGCCCTCCGGCGTGCGCATGTCGATGAGCACCTTGCCGAGCCCCTTGTCCAGGATCGTGGCCACGGTCGGGTCCGTGGTCATGCCGCCCTGGATCGAGCCCTGCTCCATCGCGGAGATGAAGGTCTGCCCGGCACCGACCGCGACCGGGGTGAACTCGCTGGTCTTCACGCCGTTGCTGACGGCCAGGTACTTGGTGAGGAAGTCCGTGGACGAGCCGATGCCGGTCACGCCCAGCTTCCTGCCCTTGAAGTCCTCAGGGCCCGTGAGGTCGCCGGCCGCCGCGTTGGAGACGATCTCCACCTCGCCGGGCGCCTGCGAGAACTGCACCACGGACTCCACCTGCTTGCCCTTCACCTGCAGGTCGAGCGTGTGGTCGTAGAAGCCGACGGTGCCCTGCACGTCGCCGGAGACGAGCGCGGTCTCGGCCTGGACGCCGGCCGGCTCGGTGAGCAGTTCGACGTCCAGGCCCTCGGCCTTGAAGTAGCCGAGCCGCTCGGTGAGCATCGCGGGCAGGTAGATGACCTTGTCCAGGCCACCGACCATGATCTTGACCTTGTCGCCCTTGCCGCCGGAGGCGGAGGCGGAGTCGCCGCCGCACGCGGTGAGCGTGGTGAGGGCGACGGCGGAGGCGGCGACGGCGGCCGCGGCCCTGAGGGTTGCGCGCATCTGGTTCACGTCCTTGTGAAGGGGGGTGGGCGGGAGGCGGTTGCGGGGTCAGCGGGCGGAGCCGGACTCGCCCGGCTTCCAGCGGAAGAGCCGCTTCTCCAGGAAGGTCAGCAGGCCCTCGGCGAGCAGCGCGACGACCGCAAGGATCGCCATCGCGGCGTAGACGCCCGCCGAGTTGAAGGTGCCCTGCGAGGCGGCGACCAGCAGGCCCAGGCCCTTGGTGGCGCCGATGTACTCGCCGACGATGGCGCCGATGAGGGCGAAGCCGAAGCTCACGTGGAGGCTGGTGAAGATCCACGAGGTGGCCGAGGGGATGACGACCTGGAAGGTGACCTGACGGTCGCGGGCGCCCAGGATGCGGGAGTTGGCCACCAGGTTGCGGTCGACCTCGCGGGCGCCCTGGAAGGCGTTGAAGAAGACCGGGAAGAAGACCAGGACGACGGCGGAGGCCACCTTGGATGCCGGGCCGAGTCCGAACCAGATCAGGAAGATCGGCGCGAGCACGATCCGCGGCAGCGCGTTGAGCACCTTGATGTACGGGCCGAGCACGTCGGCGAGGAAACGGATCCGCCCGAGGGCGATGCCGAGCACCACGCCCGCGACGACGCCGATGACCCAGCCCAGCAGGGCCTCGTAGAGCGTGTACCAGATCTGCTCCCACAGGGTTCCCTGCGCGGTGCCGTCCACGGCCCAGGTGCGGATCTGCTCCCAGATCCTGGAGGGCATCGAGAAGTGGAAGGGGTCGACGGCCCCGGCCCTGGCCAGCCACTCCCACAGCCCGAGGACGGCGACCAGGAGCAGCACGCGGCTGCCGTGGACGAGGTAACTGCGGTTGCGGGCGGCACGGGCGCGCGAGCGCGCGCGGTCGGTGCCCGCGGGGTCCGAGGTGGCGGCGGCCGAGGGGGCCGCCACGGTCTCAGGCGACATCGGCCGCACCCCTCTCGCGGGTGATGCGGACCTCTTCGCCGAGCGAGGCCCAGATCTCCCGGTAGATCTCGATGAACCGCGGCTCCAGCCGCACGGACTCGACCTGGCGCGGGCGCGGCAGGTCGATCTCGAAGACCTCCTTGACCGTGGCCGGCCCGGCGGTCATGACGACGACCTTGTCGGCGAGCGCGATGGACTCCTCCAGGTCGTGGGTGACGAAGACGACCGAGGCGCCCGTGCCGGACCACAGCTCCAGCAGCTCGTCGGACATCAGCGCGCGGGTCTGCACGTCGAGCGCGGAGAAGGGCTCGTCCATGAGCAGGATCTCGGGGTCGTTGACGAACGTGGCGGCGAGCGCGACGCGCTTGCGCTGGCCGCCCGACAGCTGGTGCGGGTAGCGGTCCTCGAAGGCGGACAGGCCGACGCGGGCGAGCCACTCACGGGCCCGCTCCCTGGCCTCGGCCTTGGGCACGCCGCGGAAGCGGGGGCCGGCCATGACATTGGACAGCACGGTCCGCCAGGGGAAGACGGCGTCCTGCTGGAAGACGTAGCCGACCTTGTCGCCGATGCCGCGCACCGGCTCGCCGGCGACCAGCACCTCGCCCTCGGTGGGTTCCTCCAGCCCGCTGACCAGGGTCAGGGTCGTGGACTTGCCGCAGCCGGTCGGGCCCACGACGGCCACGAACTCCCCGCGGCCGATGGTCAGGTCCAGGTCGCGGACGGCGGTGTGGAGGGCCCCGGACGGGGTCCGGAACGCTTTGCTCGCTCCCCGCAGTTCGATGGCGGGGCCGGTCTGTGTGCTCATGCGCCGGGACGGTAGGCGTGGCCCGGGTCACGGCGGCACCCTTGCGGTCACAACTGCGCCTTGTGCCCACAACCCCCTGTTCTGCTCGTTTTGCTCGCGCTACGACAACGAAAGGGCCACGGGGGCTGGGCAGCGGGCCTTGGCCGCGTTTACGTTGCGTTCACAGCCAGGCGAACGGACGGGCGAATTCCGCAAGGGCGCGGAACACCGGGAAGGACAGGGGTGACGTCGATGCGCATCCGCTGGCCCCGCCGCGTCTTCGCCCAGGTGCTGCTCGTCCAGGTGGTCCTCACCACCGGCGTCATCACCCTGGCCACCGGGCTGTTCCTCGCCCCCCTCAGCTCCCAGCTGGACCAGCAGGCGATGCGGCAGGCGCTGTCGATCGCCCAGACCACCGCCGCGACCCCGGGTCTCGCCCACGACCTGGTCACCACGCGCCCGAGCGTCACCGGGCCGGTGCAGGAGGAGGCCGAGCGGATCCGCCGTGCCACCGGCGCCCTGTACATCGTCGTCATGGACACCCGCGGTGTGCGCTGGTCGCACACGGACGTCGCCCAGATCGGCCGGCACGTCTCCACCGACCCCAGCGTTGCCCTGTCGGGGCGCGAGATCATGCAGATCGACCGGGGCACCCTCGGGCGTTCCGCGCGCGCCAAGGTGCCGCTGCACGGGGCCGGCGGGAGGATCGTGGGCGCCGTGTCGGTGGGCATCGCGTACGACAGCGTGCGGGAGCGGCTGCTGGCCACCGTGCCGGTGCTGCTGCTGTACGCGGGAGCGGCGCTCGCGGTCGGCGTCCTCGCGGCTCTGCTGGTGTCGCGGCGGCTGCAGCGCAGGACGCACGGGCTCGCCTTCGCCGACATCTCCGCGCTGCTCGACGAGCGCGAGGCGATGCTGCACGGCATCCGTGAGGGCGTCATCGCCCTGGACGCCCAGGGGCGGGTGCGGCTGCTCAACGACGAGGCGCAACGGCTGCTCGGCCTCGGTCCGGACGCCGCCGGCCGCGCCCTGGACGAGGTGCTGCCCGCCGGGCGGACGACCGAGGTGCTGACCGGCCGGGTCGCGGGCACCGACCTGCTCACCGTCAGCGGGGCGCGGGTGCTGGTCGCCAACCGGATGCCGACCGGGGACGGCGGGGCGGTGGCCACCCTGCGGGACCGCACCGAACTGGAGCGGCTGGGGCGGGAGCTGGACAGCACGCACGGTCTGCTGGACGCGCTGCGCGCCCAGGACCACGAGCACGCCAACCGCTTGCACACGTTGCTCGGGCTGCTCGAACTCGGTCTGTACGACGAGGCGGTGGACTTCGTCGGCGAGGTCGCCGACGCGCAGCGGGCTTCCGCGGAACAGGTCGCGGAACGGGTCAGGGACCCGCTGGTGTCCGCGCTGCTGGTCGGCAAGTCGGCGATCGCCGCGGAGCGGGGGGTGGCCCTGTCGGTCTCCCCCGTGACCCTGCTCCCGGACCGGGTCGTGGACCCGCGGGACCTGGTCACCGTGCTCGGCAACCTCATCGACAACGCCCTGGACGCGGCGGGTTCGCGCGTCGAGGTGGAGCTGCGCGCCGAGGGCACGACGGTCGTGCTGCGGGTGTCCGACGACGGTCCCGGCGTACCGCCCGAGGCCCGTGAGCAGATCTTCGCCGAGGGCTGGACGACGAAGCGGTCACCGGCCCACCGCGGCCGCGGGCTCGGCCTCGCGCTCGTGCGGCGGCTCGCCGAACGGTACGGCGGCATGGCCCGGGTGACCGCCCGCGCGGGCGGCGGCGCGGTCTTCACCGTCGTCCTGCCGGAGGCGCTGGCCGGCGTGGAACTCACCTCGGCCGCGTCCGCGGCCTCCGGGGCGTCCGCGGGGGGAGCACGATGATCGACGTCATGGTCGTGGACGACGACTTCCGCGTCGCCGAGATCAACGCGGCGTACGTCGCCAGGCTCCCCGGGTTCCGGGTGACCGCCCGCGCCCACACCGCGGCCCAAGCGCTGGCGACGCTGGAGCGCATGCACGTCGACCTCGTCCTGCTCGACCACTACCTGCCGGACGAGACCGGCCTCACCCTGGTGCGGCGCATGCGCCAGCTCGGCCACAGCGCGGACGTGATCATGGTGACGGCCGCCCGTGACGTGGCGACGGTGCAGGCGGCGATGCGCTTCGGCGCGCTGCAGTACCTGGTCAAGCCGTTCAGCTTCGCCGGACTGCGGGCCAAGCTGGACGCCTACGCGGCACTGCGCCGCACGCTCGACGGCGTCGGCGGGCGCGGTGAGGCCGGCCAGGAGCAGGTGGACCGCATCTTCGGCGCGCTGCGCACGGCCGGTGCGGCGCCGGCGGACCTGCCCAAGGGGCACTCGGCACCCACCGCCGACCTGGTGCGCAAGGTCCTCACCGAGGCCGCGCAGCCGCTCTCCGCCCACGAGGTCGCCGCACGCGCGGGCATCAGCCGCTCCACCGCGCAGCGCTACCTGAAGTTCCTGGAGCGCGAGGGCCGGATCAGCCTCACCCTCAAGTACGGTGACACCGGCCGCCCCGAGCACCGGTACGCGTGGGCGCGGACCGGCTGACCCGGTTCACCGGCGGGCGAGTTCATGGCTCAGCGCCCGCGCCGCCGCGCACACCACGGGCGCGACGCGGTCCGGCCGCAGCCCCCGCGTGGCGCCGGTGACGGAGACGGCGGCGACGGGGAAGGCGCTCGGGCCCAGCCGCGGCCCGTAGACGGGGGCGGCGACGGCGGAGACGCCGACCTCGGCCTCCTCCCAGTTCACGGCGTAGCCGCGGACCCGGGTGCGGACGAGGTCCTGCTGGAGCAGCCGCGGCACGACGATGGTCCGCGGGGTGCGACGGCGCAGCCCGCCGCCGAGCACCACCGCCAGGCCGGGCGGGGCCCCGTAGGCGAGCAGCGCCTTGCCGGTGGCGGTGCAGTAGGCGGGGAGGCGGCCGCCGACCCGCGAGATGATCTGCATCGAGCGGCGGCCGGTGAGCTTCTCCAGGAAGACGGTGTCGGCGCCGTCGACGACGGCGAGGTGCACGTTCTCGTGGGTGGCCTCGTACAGCTCCTCCATGAACGGCAGCGCCGCCTCGCGCAGCCGCCGGTGCGGCACCCGCTGGCCCAGTTCGAAGAGGGCGAGGCCGAGCCGGTAGCCGTCCGTCCCGCGCTCCACCAGGCCGACGGCGGTCAGTTCGGCGAGCAGCCGGTGCACGGTCGACTTGGGCAGGCCGGTGCGGGCGGCGAGTTCGCCGAGCGGGATCCCGTCCTCGCCCGCGGCGAAGGCACCGAGCAGCGCGGCCCCGCGGGCCAGCATCGACCGGCTCTCCGTCACGGTCGCATCCTCGGCGCTCATGCGTGCCCCCGCAAGGGCACCTCGACCAGGAGCGGGCCGTCGAGCCCGCCCACCGCCGCGACCGTCCGCGCCAGTTCCTCCGTGCCGTCCGCACGGATCGCGGGGATGCCGAAGAAGCGGGCGGCCAGCCGCCAGTCGAGCTCGCCCAGGTCGAGACCGGGGTGCGGGGCGGAGGGGCGGCCGCCACGGGTGTCGAGGGTGTCCTTCAGGGTGCGGTACTCGCCGTTGGCCATCACCACGAACAGGACCGGCACCCGGTGGTGCGCCGCGCTCCACAGCCCCTGCAGCCCGAACATCGCGCAGCCGTCCCCCAGCACGGCCACCACCGGGCGTCCGGGCGCGCCGAGTCGGTGGCCGACGGCCGCGCCGATGCCCCAGCCGAGGCCCCCGCCGACCGTGTGGACGAAGCCGCCCGGCCGGTCCCGACGCAGCACACCGCGCAGGTGCACCCCGACGGTGATCGACTCCTCGACGAGCGCCGCCTCCTCCGGCAGCGCGGTGGCCAGGGCGTGCGCGGCGGCGAGCGGGTCGACCGGGGCACGGTGCCGCGCCGACCGGGCCCGCAGGCCGAGCCGGTCCCGTGCCTCGGCGTGGCGGGCGCCCGCCTCCCGTATCCGCTCGCGGGCGGTGTCCTCGGGAACCAGGCGGGCCAGATGGCCGGCGAGCGCGGCCAGCGAGGAGTCCAGTGGCCCGGTGAGGCCGAGGGCGACGGGGAAGTTGCGGCCCGGTTCGGCGGGGTCGGCGTCGATCTGCACGACCGTCAGGTGCTCGGGGACGGGCGGGCCGGGACTGTAGTGGTGGGGGGTGAAGGCCCGGCAGCCGGCGATGAGCAGCGCGTCGTGGCCCTTCAACCGCTCGTGGATGCGGGCGTTGACGGGCGGCAGCGGTCCGGCGTACAGCGGGTGGGAGCCGGGGAAGTCCAGGTGGTCGTTCATCGGCTGGTGGTAGGTGACCGCGCCGAGCGCCTCGGCGACCCGTACCAGCGCCGCGACCGCCCCGTCCCGGCCGACCCCGTCACCGGCGACGACCGCGGGCCGTCCGGCGGCGGCCAGCAGGGCCGCCGCCCGGTCGAGCCCGCCGGCCGGCCCGGGCGGCGCGAGGGGGGAGCGTGCGGGAATCTCCACGGGTGCGGCGTCCTCGAGGACGTCCATCGGCACGGAGACGAACACCGGGCCCTGCGGCGGCTGCCGGGCCAGCGCGAAGGCGCGGCGCAGCACGAGCGGCAGGTCCTCGGGGCGATGCACCTCCTCGGCCCGTTTGGCCGCTCCGGCGGCGAGGGCGACCAGGTCCCCGGCGAGCATGGGCTCCTGGAGCAGGTGGCGCCGGTCCTGCTGGCCCGCCATGACGACCAGCGGGGTGCGGGAGCGCCGGGCGTTGAGCATCCCGATCAGGCCGTTGGCGGTGCCGGCGGCGATGTGCAGGCTGGCGAACGCGGGACGGCGGGTGGCCCGGGCGTAGCCGTCGGCCATGGCCACGACCGAGCCCTCGTGGACGCCGAGGACGTACTCGGGCGAGGGGCGGGGCCCGGACAGCGCCTCGAGGAAGGGGAGTTCGGTGGTGCCCGGGTTGCCGAAGACCCGGTCCACCCCCTCGTCGGCGAGGATCTCCAGCAGGGCCCGCAGGGCGGTCGTCATGGCGGGGACGCCTCTCATACGCTCATGCCGCCGTCGACCGCGACGGTGGCTCCGGTGGTGAAGCTCGCGTCGTCGCCCGCGAGGTGGAGCACGGTGCGGGCGATCTCCTCGGGTGCCGCGTGCCGGCCGAGGGGGACCATCGCGTCGAACGCCCTGGCCGCGTGCTCGGAAGGCTGCCCGGTGGCGGCGGTCTCGATGCGCCGCATGAACGGGGTGTCGGTGGGGCCCGGGTGGATGGTGTTGACGCGGATGCCGCGGGCGGCGCACTCGCGTGCCGCGACGCGCATCAGCCCGACCTGGGCGTGCTTGGCCGCCGCGTAGCCGCTGATGCCGGGGTCGGCGGTGCGTCCGGCGACGCTGGAGTTGATGATCACGGAGGCACCGGGCCCGAGGTGCGGGAGGGTGTGCTTGAGCAGGAGGAAGGCTCCGACGACGTGGACCTCGACGACCCGCCGGAAGACCTCCTCCGGGTAGTCCTCGACGGCCGCGACTCACCGGTGATCCCGGCGTTGCTGAAGACGACGTCGAGGCGGCCGAAGCGGGCGAGGCCCTCGGCGACCGGGACGGCCACCGCAGCCGCGTCGGTGACGTCGACGACGCCGGCGCAGCAGCGGCCGGCGCCCACGGGGACCAGCCGTCGCGGATGCAGACCGCGCCGGCGGTCACGCCGAGCGCGTAGACCCCGCCGACCGACAGGTCGACCTCGCGCATGGCGAGGGCGAAGACCATGCCGGCCGCCATCAGCCCCACGTAGCAGGCGTTGTGGGCGGTCCCGGTCAGGTTGGACCACGTCAGGAAGTCGGGCTCGGCGATGCCCACGACGAGCACCAGCAGGACCAGTACCGCTGCCACGCCCGTCTCGTCGCGCAGCAGCCAACGCACACGGCTCGATGGCATGCCGCACAGCGTGGAGGCGCCGCGGGCCTGCGGCAATCGATGCGTTCCGCCAGGCGGAACGGGTGTCAGACCGCTCCGGCCCCGGTGAGCGAACGGACCTCGACCTCGGCGAACTTGTCCTCGTCGGCGCGCTCGCGGGACAGGACCGTGCCCAGCCAGCCCGCCGCGAAGCCCAGCGGGATGGACACCAGGCCCGGATTCTCCAGCGGGAAGTACTGGAAGTCCACGCCGGGGAAGAGCGACTGCGGGCTGCCCGACACCACCGGGGACAGCACCACCAGCGCGACCGCCGGGAGAAGGCCCCCGTAGATCGCCCACACCGTGCCGCGGGTGGTGAACCTCCGCCAGAACAGCGTGTACAGCAGCGCGGGCAGGTTGGCGGACGCGGCCACCGCGAACGCGAGCCCCACCAGGAAGGCCACGTTCTGGCCCTGCGCGAACAGGCTCAGCGCGATGGCCACCCCGCCGATGCAGACGGCGGCCACCCGGGCCACCCGCACGTCCTGGTTCTCCCGGCGCCTGCCGCCCGGTGCGGTCCTTCGACGGCGCAGCGTCGCGTGGAGGTCGTGGGCGACCGAGGCGGACGAGGCGAGCGTGATGCCGGCGACGACGGCCAGGATCGTGGCGAAGGCGACCGCCCCGACGACCGCGAAGAGGACCGTTCCACCGGTGGAGCCCGCTCCCCCGCCCAGGTCGAGGGCGAGCAGCGGCACCGCCGTGTTCCCGGCGGCGTTGGACGCGCGCACGGTGTTCGAGCCGACCAGCGCCGCTGCGCCGAAGCCCAGCACGATCGTCATCAGGTAGAAGCCGCCGATGAGTCCGATCGCCCAGACCACCGAACGCCGCGCCGAGCGTGCCGTGGGCACGGTGTAGAAGCGCGACAGGATGTGCGGCAGCCCGGCGGTGCCCAGGACGAGGGCGAGGCCGAGGCTGATGAAGTCCAGCCGGTCGGTCCAGCTCTGCCCGTACAGCCTGCCGGGGGCGAGGAACTCCCGGCCCTGGCCGCTGCCGTCGGCGGCCGAGCGCAGCAGCGCTCCGAGGTCGCCGTGGAAGCGCACCAGGACCAGGACGGTGAGGGTGATCGTGCCGCCCATGAGGAGCACGGTCTTGACGATCTGGATCCAGGTCGTGGCGCGCATGCCGCCGAAAGCGACGTAGAAGACCATGAGCGCGCCGACGCCGATGACGGTCCAGGTGCGGGCGGCCGATCCCTGACCGCCGAGCAGGAGGGAGACCAGGCTTCCGGCGCCGACCATCTGCGCGACCAGGTAGAGCACGGAGACGGTGACCGCGGAGGTGCCCGCGGCGATCCGGACCGGGCGCTGGCGCATACGGGCGGTGAGGACGTCGGCGAGGGTGTAGCGGCCGCAGTTGCGGACCAGTTCGGCGACGAGCAGCAGCACGAACAGCCAGGCGACGAGGAAGCCGACGGAGTAGAGCATGCCGTCGTAGCCGAAGAGCGCGATGAGCCCCGAGATGCCGAGGAAGGAGGCGGCGGACATGTAGTCGCCGGCGATGGCGAATCCGTTCTCCAGCGGGGAGAAGAGACGGCCGCCGGCGAAGAACTCCACGGACGAACTGCGCCGTCGGCCGGCCCAGGCGGTGATCGCCAGGGTGACGGAGACGAAGACGGTGAAGAGGACCAGCGCCAGGCCCTGGTGGTTGCCGGTCACCGCATCCGCTCCTGGGTGTCCCAGCGCAGGTCGAGGGCGGCCCGGTCCCGGCGCAGCCGGGCGTGCCGGGCGTAGGCCCAGGTCAGGATGAAGGTCGTGGCGAACTGGGCGAGGCCCAGGACCATGGCCACGTTGAACTCGCCGACCAGCGGCCGGGCCATCAGCCGCGGCGCGGTCGTCGCCAGGACGAGGTAGAGCAGGTACCAGGCGAGGAAGGCGGCGGCCGCCGGGAAGACGAACCGCCGGTACCGGGAACGCACCTCCTGGAAGGGGCCGCTGGCCTGCACCTCGCGGTACACCCGGGCGTGCGCGTCGGCCGGGCGGGCCTGCGTCGGGAGGGAGACCGGCGGTGGCTCGGGGCCCTCCCACTCCCCCGCGGCCAGGACGTCGTACCAGGGGTCGTCCACCCACAGCCCTCCGGTTTCCGCCCGGTCGTGCTCTTTCACGAACTCTCCTCGCCTCACGGGCCGATCGGCCGTGCGCCCAAGCATGGACATTGCGGGAAGATCCGGGAGCCTCCAAGCAGAAACCTTCACCTCATCGGGTGATGGTGCCCCACTCCTGGGGGTGGGGAGGCTCCGGCGCCCTCCACGGGTGGGTGACCGCGGAGGGCGCCGGCACGGGGAACCGGTCCGTCAGGCGTCGATCCGCGAACGGTCGAGCGTGGCTGCGGAGTTGGCGATGAACTCACGGCGCGGCGCGACCTCGTTGCCCATCAGCAGGTCGAAGGCGAGCTCCGCGCCCTCCAGGTCGCTGATGTTGATGCGGCGCAGGGTGCGATGGCGCGGGTCCATCGTGGTCTCGGCCAGCTGGTCGGCGTCCATCTCGCCGAGACCCTTGTAGCGCTGGATGGAGTCCTTGTAGCGGATGCCCTTGCGCTCGAACTCCAGCAGCGTCTCGCGCAGCTCCCGGTCGGAGTACGTGTAGACGTACTTGTCCTGGCCCTTGCGGGGGTTGGTCAGCTCGACCCGGTGCAGGGGCGGCACGGCGGCGAAAACCCGGCCGGCCTCGACCATGGGCCGCATGTAGCGCTGGAAGAGCGTCAGCAGCAGACAGCGGATGTGGCTGCCGTCGACGTCGGCGTCCGTCATCATGATGATCTTGCCGTAGCGGGCCTGGTCGATGTCGAAGGTGCGGCCCGAGCCTGCTCCTATGACCTGGATGATGGCGCCGCACTCGGCGTTCTTCAGCATGTCCGTGACCGAGGACTTCTGGACGTTGAGGATCTTGCCCCGGATCGGGAGCAGCGCCTGGAACTCGGAGTTGCGCGCGAGCTTGGCCGTGCCCAGGGCCGAGTCGCCCTCGACGATGAAGAGTTCGCTGCGGTCCACGTCGTCGCTGCGGCAGTCGGCCAGCTTGGCCGGCAGCGACGAGGACTCCAGCGCGGTCTTCCGGCGCTGCGCGTCCTTGTGCTGCCGGGCGGCGATCCGGGTGCGGGCCGCGGCGACGGCCTTCTCCAGGACGGCGCGGGCCTGCTGCTTGTCGTCCCGCTTGGTGGAGGTGAGGAACGCCTTGAGCTCGCGGGACACCACGTTGGCCACGATGCGGTTGGCCGCCGAGGTGCCCAGCACCTCCTTGGTCTGGCCCTCGAACTGCGGCTCGGCGAGCCGGACCGTGACGACCGCCGTCATGCCCTCCAGGGCGTCGTCCTTGACGATGTCGTCCTCGGCGACGCGCAGCATCTTGGTGGCGCGCAGGACCTCGTTGAACGTCCTGGTGACGGCGCCCTCGAAGCCGCGCACATGGGTGCCGCCCTTGGGGGTGGCGATGATGTTCACGAAGGAGCGCAGCGTGCTGTCGTAGCCGGTGCCCCAGCGCAGCGCGACGTCGACGCCGAGCTCGCGGGTGACCTCGGTCGGGGTCATGTGGCCGAGCTCGTCGAGGACCGGGACGGTCTCCTTGAAGGTGCCGCTGCCGGTCAGCCGCAGCACGTCGCAGATCGGCTTGTCCGGGGTGAGGTACTCGGCGAACTCGCTGATGCCGCCGTCGAAGTGGAAGGTGTCCTCGACCGGCTTCCCGTCCTCCGAGCCGTTGTCGGGGCGCTCGTCGCGGACGACGATCGTGAGCCCGGGGACCAGGAACGCGGTCTGGCGGGCGCGCTGGTGGAGCGTGTCCAGGGAGAGCTTGGCGTCCTTGAGGAAGATCTGACGGTCCGCCCAGTAGCGGACGCGGGTGCCGGTGCGGGCCCGCGGCACCTTCTTGACCTTGTCCAGCCCGTTGCCCGGCTCGAAGGCCGCCTCGGGGCCGACCTTGGCGAAGCTGCCGGGGACGCCGCGGCGGAAGCTGATCGCGTGCGTGTGACCGCCGCGGTCGACCTCGACGTCCAGCCGCGCGGAGAGCGCGTTGACGACGGAGGCGCCGACACCGTGCAGACCGCCGGAGGCCGCGTAGGAGCCGCCGCCGAACTTGCCGCCGGCGTGCAGCTTGGTCATGACGACCTCGACGCCGGACAGACCGGTCTTGGGTTCGACGTCGACGGGGATGCCGCGGCCGTTGTCCCGCACCTCGACGGAGGCGTCGCCGTGGAGGACGACCTCGATGTGGTCGCAGTGGCCGCCCAGGGCCTCGTCCACCGAGTTGTCGATGATCTCCCACAGGCAGTGCATGAGGCCGCGGCTGTCGGTGGAACCGATGTACATGCCCGGGCGCTTGCGGACCGCTTCGAGGCCCTCGAGCACGAGCAGGTGTCGCGCGGTGTAGTTGGAGCCGTCACGATCTGCACCGGTCAGCAACGCGGTGGACGGCACGGATGTTTCGGCGGTCACGCGAACGTCTCCTCATGAAGTTCTTCAGCCGTATCGGTGAGAGGGTACCGAGGTCACGCACGGCCGTTTCGCCGCGACCCGGTACGGGCATCATGCTAGCCCTTTTTCGAAGGTACGTTCGATCCCTCGTTTGAGTGATACACATGTCACGTTCCCCTGGGGGCATGAACCATTTAGGCTCGGGGCACGTCCTCCTCAACAACCGGCTTCCGGGCCGGGGGGACACAACCGAACAATCTGACCAGTTCTGCCAGAACGACCCGAAGCCGACAGATAAGACGCCAGAGGATCTTTCGCCGCCAATCGGTAGCATCCGGCCGCTACAACGACAGTTTCCAAGGAAAAGACCTGAGCGGGAACACTTTGGGCCTGGTTGGATGTTGACCCTGGTACGACAGCTCGTCGAGCTAGAGAAGAGGCGACGTGACTACAGTTCTGACCCCCGCGAGCCCGCTGACGGCGGCGGACCGCTGCGACCGTTGCGGCGCCCAGGCCTACCTGCGCGTCGTACTCATCAGTGGCGGCGAGCTGCTCTTCTGCGCGCACCACGGGCGTAAGTTCGAGCCCGAATTGAAGAAGATCGCTACGGAGATACAGGACGAGACCGGTCGGCTCACCGCCACCCCGGCCGTCGCGGCCGAAGACGAACGCTGACGCGTAGCACTGCGACGAGCTCTCACGACGGGCGGCCCCCCTTGCGGGAGGCCGCCCGTCGGCTTGTCCGCCGCACGTCACGAAGAGTGCTGGCCGACCAGTCCCGCCACCGCAGAGACCCGGGTGTACACACCGGGATGCCCCGCCTGGGCGCATCCCGCGCCCCAGGACACAAGCCCTATCAGCCGCCCCTCCGCCACCAGCGGACCGCCGCTGTCCCCCTGGCACGAGTCGTGCCCGCCGGCCAGGTCGCCGGCGCAGACCATGTCGCTCTTCTGGTACTTGCCTTCCGTACTGCCCGGATACGCCTGCTCACAGACCGAGTCGGCGAGCACCGAGACGTTCGCCGCCATCAGGACGTTCGAGTAGGTCCCCAGGCCCGCCGTGTCCCCCCAGCCGAAGACCTGTGCCGGCGCGCCCGCCTCGTAGGAGTTCACGTCCCCCGGTGCCGCCATGCGTATCGCGCTTCCCGCGGGGAACGGCTCCGCGGTCGTGACGACCGCCACGTCGCCGCTGTTGGTCGTGGGGTCGTACGCGGGGTTGACCCAGACGTTGCGGACCGCCACCTCCCGGCCGTCGGAACCGGCGAGGTCCGTCCGCCCCGCGATGATGCGCAGGTCGGGCACCTGGTCCCAGTCCCCGCCCAGTGCGGTCGGACTGAAGCAGTGCGCCGCGCTGACCACGGTGTTCGGCCCGACGAGCGCTCCGCCGCAGAACTGCCCCGAACGGCCTGTCCCGTAGCGGGACCGGCTCGACAGGACCACCGCCCACGGGTGCTGCTCCGTGGTGACCGGCGTGCCACCTATGACACCGTTGTCGGCGCCCGGGGCGCCGGGGGCGTACTCCACCGCCGCGGCGGTGGCGGAAGCCGGTAGCGACAGCGCGAGCGCGGACCCGGCTATGAGCCCGCCGATCAGCGTGCTGATCGAGGAACGCATGCATTCTCCTCACCCTCCGGAATGCCCAGAACACCCACAGTGACGTGAGGGAACGGGAGCCGCATCCGGAGAACTGTCCGGAAAGGCCGACGGGCCCGCGGCCGCCGTGGCGGTCGCGGGCCCGTCCGGGCGTCCTGCCGGATCAGTCCAGGTAGTCGCGGACTATGACTGGCTGTCTTCTGTGCTTACCAGGGTTTTTGCAGGAGACCCGAGGCCCCTGTGCTCTGCAATACCTTGGGGTGAGATTCACCCCCCGGGATTGCACCGCCCCCGGGACCCACCGTAGTGGACCGGGGGCGGCTCAGAGCCCGAGCCCGTCATCTGGACGGAACGACGCCCCTCGCCAGAAGCGCCTACCCGGGCCCGAACCGTCCCCCCTGAGCAAGGCCCGGGAGGGACGGCGGTCTGAACTGCCGCATATTTGTGGCTGACAAAATGATCACTGTCCCACGATGTTCGTGGGGTGTCTCCTGATCCCGTACCCGAGTGGCTGCTCGCGCAGCGCCGCCGGGTGGGCGACAGGGTCAGAGAGCTACGGACCGAGAGTGGGCTGTCACAAGAGCAGCTGGCTCACCGGGCTGACGTCGCCCGGCACTCGGTCTACCGGACCGAGCTGGGGACCCACGCCGCGTCGATCGACCTGCTGGGGCGTATCGCGCGGGCCCTCGGTGTGGATGTTGCTTCACTATTCAATTGATGCACGGGGCAAAGGGTCCTGTCCCCGTGAGCGTGTAACAGGAAACTCACAGGTCAGCTACGGGACTGCGACACGGTGTCAGCGACTGACAGCACTCTGGCGTCCCCCGGTGTAGCCAGCTGCCCTGAAGAGACCGACGAACGCCCTGGGACCGCGGCGTGCATCGAGCCACCCGGACAGCCGCCGGAGGTCTCCCGAGATGATGGCCCCGAGGACCAGGTCGTGAAGCAGCTCGGCCTCGTCGTCGCCAACTTCGGCGAGGAACCGGCGGTAGCGGGCGTTGACACCCCGCTCGTATCCGCCCATGGCCGCGAGGTACTGCTCTGCCTCCGGCCCTGGAGCTGCGGCCGCCCGGGCTTCGGGGGCGTCCAGCACTGCTTGGTCGTGGTCGTCGAGGGTGCCAGTGACGTCCCGGTAGGCGTAGCGGGCCATCCCCGCATCCCGGACGACGCCGCAGAGCCGGGCCGCGGCCTGCGTGATGAGCCGGGCCTCCCGGTCGCAGGCCCCCTCCATCACGATGCCCAGGTTCCTGGTGGTGGGCGATCCGGAGTGGTCCGGGGCGGAGTACGTCCGGCCGTCGGATCTGCGGAAGTTGAGGCCGTACTGGGTGCGCACCAGGTCGTCGCCGTCGAGGCGGTAGCTGCGGTACGAGCCGTAGTGCAGGCAGTCGTGGGCGTAGGCGCGCAGCAGATCCAGGCAGGCCAGGTCAGGGTCGGCCGGCAGGCCGGTATCGAGCGGCCCCTGCATGGTGATGACGGCGCGCATCTGCAGGTGCCGGTAGCCCTGGTTGGGGTAGTGGAACCCGCCCCAAGCCCCGTCGCGGTCTGCCCGGATGCCGACGAGGACACGGTCCATCGGCAGCATCCGGAACAGCCCGAGGCTCATGTACCGGGTCCGTAGGATGGCCAGGCCTTCGTGGAAGGGCGCCGTGCTGAGTCCGGCGGTCGTCCAGTGGCGGAGGACTACCGGGAGCGGGCGGAAGTGGACGGCCGGGTGCTGCTGCGTCAGCGTGCCGGCGTCGCGCCGCAGGTTCGCCAGCTGGCTCAGCAGGGCGGGCAGGCTGGTGGTGCCGGCGAGGTGCTCGTTGGGTGCTAACAGCCGGGGAGAGATGCCGACCGGACGTGTCCGGCTGGCGAGTCCGTGCCCAGGATCAGGAGCCGGTGCGTCTCCTGCAGGCCGTTGGGCAGGGAGTCCGGAGTGAACCATCGTGCCTCCAGGATCTCGAACGAGTCGGTGGTGAGGGTGCCGCCGATCAGGACGGCTTCGTAGGCGACCTCGATGCGCAGCTTGTAGCCGCTCTTGAGGCGGACCAGGGCGCCCGGCTTCACGTCGAGGCCGGTCTCTTCCTTGACCTCGCGGACGATGGTCGCGGTGAACTCCTCGCCGGCGGTGGCGTAGCCGGTCGGCAGGCCCCACTGGCGGCCCTCGGGCCACATGCGGTGCCGCAGCAGCAGGACGCGGCCTTGGTCGTCGCGCACGACGCCGGTGATCCCGGCCATGAATTTGCTGTGGCCGAGCCAGAGGATCCGCCACTGCAGCGGGCCGCGGATGATGCGCCAAACGCGTGCGATCAGGTTCTTCATGAGGAGTGTCCCTCGCTACTCGGAGGCGGTGTCGGTGTCGTAACGACGGAGGTACGTGCGATGACACCGTCCCTCGCCTCGCGGTACGCGGTCCACAACGTGCCGCCCGGCTGGCACCGGTCCCCGCCAGTACGGCAAGAGGTGCACAGCGCTGCGTGGTCCAGGTAGTGGCGGTAGGCCACCTGCGCCCGGCCCTCCAAAGCCGTCACGCGCGCGGACACCACGGGGCCGGCCACCGATACCGGCGCCGTCTCGCTGCTCATGACCCATCTCCCTGTCCTCTACTACTGGGCCGATACGGTGGGGCCTCAGCCCCCATGGAGGTTCTGATGGCCGAGCTGCCGTCCCCCGCCACCGCCGAACCCGCGGTGACCGTTGCCGACACCCCCACCGCAGTGTTCGAGGCGCCGACCCTGACGCGGGCCCTCATCGACGCCGCGACCTGGCTCCACCTGCGCGAGGAGCAGCTGGCGCTGCAGGCGCTGTCATTTGAGGACGGCGATCCGGCCACAGTGCGGCTGCACCTGGCGGTCAAGCCCGGCCCGGACGGCAAGCCCGTGAGGCTCCCCGGGACCTGGTGGTAGCCGGGGCTCATGTTGTCGCCAGCTGGAGTTGGCCCTGCCAGGTGCAGGCGAGCCATGCGCCGCGTTCAGCGAGCCAGGCTTGGAGCGTGTGAGCGTCGCCGTGGGAGGTGACCATGGTCTGGTATCGGGTCACTATCCCTGCGGCCTGACGGCTGTCGATGAGGTCCCGCGCCTGCTGCCACGCAGGTCGGGCACCGTCACGGTTGAGGCCGTACAGGTCGTAGAGCGCGGCAATGACGTCCCAGTCTCGGCATTCTGCGTATCGGCGTGCTCCCTCGAGGAAGCGCTCGCATGACTGGGCCGATGTCGTGCTGACGTACAGCACGACCGGCACCCGGGTCGGTGTGGAGGCCATGCACCGATGGTGACCTGCGGAAAGGACATGCTGAAGGCGCGTCAAGGGGTAGTACGGGAAGTCGTTGAAGCGGGACTCCTACGGTGCGTGGGAGTCCCGTTCGGTCATGCGGGCGTGCTGCCCAGGATCGCGGAGACTTTCCGCAGGCGGGACTGTGAGCCGCCCTGCAAGCGGCTGACGATGACCGCGGGCAGGGTCTGGTGGCGGGCCCAGTCCGGGGCTTCGGTGCAGACCGCCAGCAGGGTGTCCAGGCAGGTGTCCCACTGCCGGGCCTCGCACTGCGCCAGGGCGACGTCCAGCTGGTAGCGGTGGCGGACGGCAGGTGCCAGGTCGGCTTGGCCGTGGAAAGTACTGATGAGGTCCAGGGCCTGGCCGACTTGCTTCACCGCCAGCAGCACGTCAACGGCCTTCGCAGCCGCGTTGGCAGGGCCGAACTGTCCGCCGTGGGCGTGGTACTCCCGTCCGAGCCGGGCGCCGACTGCGTGCGCCTGCGACAGGTAGTCCCGTGCCGGCTGTTCCCGCTCGAGGCGCGAGGACGCGACGGCGCAGTGCATGACCAGGTTGCCGTACGCCGTGAGCTGCGCGGTGCTGGCGGCGGAGTAGGACGGTTCGATGCTGGCTGCCGCGCGCTCGGCGATGGCCAGGGAGTCCTTCACCCTGCCGTCCTTGCGGTAGATCCAGCTGCGGCAGCCTTCGACTCGGGCCGTGCGGATCGGGTCGCCGGCGCGTCGGGCGGCCGCCGAGGCTTCAGTTGCCGCGGTGTACGCGAGGTCGCGCCTGCCCAGCTGGTTGGCCACGTAGGCGGCCACCTGGTAGCCGTCGGACAGCGCGGACAGTGCGGGCCCGCTCTCACCGTCTGCGGCTTCATGCGCCGCCCTGTGAGCCGCGTAGAGCAGCGGAGGCAGCAGGGCCCCGGCCTCGCTGTAGTCCGCTGCCCAGTACATCTGCCAGGCGCTGTCGACGACGGCTTGCAGCTCTCGCCGCGTGGACGTCGGCGCGTGCTCTGGGATGTAGCCGGCGGCGGTGTCGTGGACGGCGGCCGCGATGCCTTGAAGCATGGCGCGTTGGCTGCGGCTGACGCCCTGCTCGGGTGATCGTTGGCCCACGATTACTGAGACGTCTGTGCCGAGTGCGGCTGCTAGGGCGAGCAGTGTCGCCAATGAGACCGTGCCGCCCTGTTCTGCTTTCTGGATGGTTTTTGGTGAAAGGCCAGCGCGTGCTGCGAGGGCCTCCTGGGTGAATTCCTTGCCCCGCAGAATTTTCAATCTCTGGGCCTGGGTGTAGTCCGCCCACTCGGGCATACTGGACACCGCCTTGGTGCGTGTTCCGTACTGGACATATGGACCGTACCGCCGTCTTAGGGCGGGCGCAGGCCCCGTAACGGGATTCGTTGCGGGGCCTGATGCTTTCTGTGCGGTGTCGGCGCGCGCACCTAGGATTGGGGTGTGCCCGGGGGATCTTCTGATGAGGCGAATGAGGCTGTGCGCGCCTACGTGCGCGCCCATGGCGACCGGCCATGGTCGCCGGAGGAGCTGGAACGCTTGGCGGAGCTACGTCGGGCGTGGTTGCTCGCGGAGCGCGGTCTAGTGAAGGCGGCTTAGCGGTACGCCACCTCGAGCGCGAGGGCGACCGCCTGGTCGTAGCCCTTGGGCGGCCCGTCGAGATCGTTCGGGCCGAGTGCTGCGGACAGCCCGAAGTACGGCTGCAGGTACAGCATGGGCAGGCCAGACTCCAGCACAGCGGACACGGCCGTGGTACGCAGGTCGTGGCTTCGTGCTGTCACTCCGGCCGCGTTGGCGGCCGCGCGGAGTCTCACAGCCAACTTGGTGTCGGTGAGGCCGGGCAGGAGGTAGTCGTCGGGGTCGGCGTCCTGTGTTGCCAGGTAGGCGTCAACAGCCGCGGCCGCGGTGGGTGCCAGACGGATCGTGCGGGGGTGCCGGAGGGCGCCGATCCTGATCGTCGGCTCCGCGCCGGGAGTGTAGTCGCGGACGTGGAGGTCGGTGAGTTCGCCGCGGCGCAGGCCTGCGTAGAGCATGAGGCAGACCCCGGCGTGGAGTTCCACGCTGGGCGCGGTGTGGGCGAGGAGGGCGCGGGCGTCGGTGGGCGTGAGGGTGGTGGCGGTCGGCATGCCGTCACCGTAGCCGGGCGTGCCAGTCGGGGGTTGGGGCTTTGGGCTTAATTGTCCCCGTGAAAATATGCCAGCCTCTATGACGGCGCAGGTCAAGCCCAGCGACGCCCGTCCCACCGGTACGCCGCGCCCGTCATCAACGCCCCCAGTCCGAGCAGCCCGCCCGTCGGTGACGGATCCAGCGCACCATCCCGCCGGCACACCAGCGCATCCGGATCCCCCGCCGGCGCCTGCAGCGAGTACCCGTCCGGGCAGGTCTGCCCATCGCGGCCGTCCTGCCCGTCCCTACCGTCTGTCCCGTCCCTGCCCGCAGGGCCCGCCGGGCCGGCAGGACCTGCGGGACCAGGCGCACCGGACGGGCCCGGCTCTCCAGCCGCACCCGGGCTGCCAGCCGTGCCGTTCGCGCCCGGCTGCCCGGCGGTACCCGGCGAACCGGACGGGCCCGCCGGGCCCGGGCTACCCGGCGGGCCAGGGATCGGCACCGGCACCACCGTGCGGTCCGGCAGATCCTCCACCGCCCGGGCCGGGTCCGGCGCCACCGGCGTCTTCCCCTCCGCCTTCACCTGCTCACGCAGCGCGCGGACGTTCCCGGCGAGGGTCGTGACGGCGTCACCGCGGCGGTCGGCTTCCGCCGCCAGCTGGGCCGCGCGGCGGTCCGAGGCGTCGGCGCGATGCCACAGCACCAGACCACCTCCGAACAGCGCGACGATCGCGCACAACGTGGCGATGCCGCGCCAGTGCAGGACGATCGTGCGCCTGGTCCGGGTCACTGGTCTGGGTCTCCTCCGAGATGGATGATTTTGATGCGGAGCCGGGTGATGGCTTCGAGGTCCTGGCGGCGTTGTTCTTCCAGGGCGTCGATCCGGGCTTCGCGGGTCGCGAGGCGCTCGCTGAGCTTCGCGTTTTCTTCCTGGACCTGGTCGGTCACCGAGTTGAAGCGCGTGGTCGAGTTCTCCCCGCGCTTGCCGATGAACGCCACCACCGAGCCGGACAGCACTCCGACGAACGCGAGGACTGCACCGATGGTGGTGGCGTCCAAGGCGGCCTCCTACAGGGTGAGTCGATTCGTTCGGCGTAGGCGGCGCGGTGACGTCACGGGGGCTACACGCCCTTCGCGAGGGACGCGGAGTTGGTGACCGACCGCCAGCGGGCGACGAGGCCCTTGACGAGGGACACCGCGGCGCTGACTCCGCCGATGGCGGCGGCCTGCCACATGTGGCCGTCGAAGGGGGTGGTGACGACGACCCCACCGAGGAAGCCCTCGAGGAAGGTGGTCGTGACGCGCTCGGCGAGGTCTCTGCCGTAGGTGGCGGCGTTCTTCACGATGGTGTCGGTGCCGGGCAGGTTCAGAGAGGAGGACATGGGTGTGATCCGTTTCTCGGGGAGGGATCCGCCGGGCGCGGGTGCGCCCGGCGGAGCTACTTGGCGAGGCGGGCGGACAGGAGGTCAGCGACCTTGGCGGCGAGGGCGTCCAGGTCGACACCGCCGACCGCGAGCCCGTCGACCTTCTTGGTGAGCGCGTCGACCTTGGCCTCGATCTTCCGGCTAGTCAGCACGGCGGAGCTGAGGGCATAGCCTGCGGTCCACTGCTTGTTCGTGTCGTAGTCGCTGTTGTTGTACGGCGGCGCGGCGGCCGTGATGACGTCGGCCTTCCAGGCGGCCTCGCCGGCCTTCTTCAGGTCGTCTGCGCTGAGCGGCATGTCGTCCTCCTCGGGGGTCTGGCCGGCGGCGCGGGCGATCATCCCGGGCAGCACGACCTCCTTCAGTTGCTTGATGCGGGCCGGGCCGGGGCAGGCGTGCCCGTCGGGGTTCCACTCGGCGAACTGCTTGTGGTAGCCGACGCCCGGGTCTGATGGTGTGCGGCACAGGCGCAGGGGCATGCCGTGCGTGGTGTGCATCCACACGCCGAGCTTGATGAGCTCCTCGACCTGCTCGTCGGTCCACGGGTCGCTGGCGTTGACGTTGGACGCGGTCTCCACCGAGACGGCACCGGTGCCGTCGGCCCGGCGGTTGGCGCTGGCGTTGGCATCGGCCCGGGTCTCGGTGCCGATGTACTGGCCAAGGTCGCCGCTGTAGCCGAGACCGAAGTGCGACTCCAGGTTGGTGGAGTCGCGCCAGTACTCGTAGGTCCGCTTCGCGGTCCACGGACCTGCGATGGAGTGGCAGATGAGCTGCGTCGGACGGATGGCCTGCTGGCTGTCCGACTCCGGCTGCAGCTCCATCTTCTTGGCGCCTGGATACCAGGCCATGAGTCCTCCAGGGCGTGGAGCAGGGGTCAGGGGTCGATGCGGGTGAGCTTGATCCACGAACTCAGCCGCACGTTTGTGGCTGTGGCGTTCGATGTGTTCTGCGCCCAGACCACGGACAGGGTTCCGGCCGTGGTGGGGGTGATCTGGCCGTTCAGGACCACCTGGCTGAACTGGCCGCCGTTGACGCCGTAGCTTTGCGTGGTGCCGTCGACGGACTTACCGAAGAAGTTCGTGTTGGTGATCGACGCCGTGGTCGTGCCGGTGCCCATCCACGTGGCCATCGACAGCGTGCCCGAGTAGCTCAGGCCCACCTTGATGTCGCCCGTGCTGATGGCCGCGCCAGTGACGCTCAGGAAAGCTTCGATGATGTACGACACGAGCGCGTCGGCAGGGATCGAGATGGCCAGGTCAGGGTCCGCTGTCGCCGTCGTGTTTGACGAGCGGCTGGTGGTCGCCGGCTTATATGCGACCAGCGGCAGCATCTTGTTGAGGCCGCCTGCGGTGACGCGCTGGCCTGCGAGCCATGTCTGCACGTGGCCTCCTTACAGTCCGAGGATCATGGGTTGGGCCAGCCGGACATCGGCCGCCGCCGACTGAGCCTTGACGACGCCGTTGACGGAGCGGGTCACCGTGAACCTCTGCGGGTTGAGGACCTCGACGTTGTCGAATTGGACGAGGAACGGGAGCGTGTTGGTGTTGGCGCCGTCGAGGATGGTGCGGACCCCGATCGACCCGGCCGCCGGGAGCGTGCTATCCGAAGCCTCGGCGTGCCACCACGCAGGCTCCGGCGCACCCACCAGCCATGCGCGGGCCTGCAGCGACGACCCGAACACGCGCAGGCGCACGATCACCGGAGTGTTCGCGGCGTGCGTGAGGCCAGGCACGACGACGGTGGCGAGGTCGGTCTGCACGCTGGCCAGGCGGCGTTGTAGGACCAGGGTCACGGTTTGGTTGGTGTTGAACGACAACCGGGCGTAATAGTGGTCGTTGCCGCCGAGTGCCCGGGCGACGATGCCTCCGTACTGGGGGCCGCCGGTGGCCAGTGCCGGTGTCTGGAACTGCGCGCGCAGGTCCACGTTCGCGGCGGCCGCAGGGATCAGGGCGATCCGGCTGGAGTTGATCGCGGTGATGCTGATGCGGCCGGTGCCGCCGGTGACGGTGAAGTCGCCCGCGACGCCGCCGAACAGGGTGTAGGCGCCGCCGATGTCCGCGCTGCCCCAGCCGCTGGCGGAGGTGCGGCCGAAGGCGTCCAGGGCGCTGCTGGTGCAGGCGGTGACGGTCATCCGTTCCCCGGCGCAGGTCACGTCGAAGGGGAACTCGGCGGGTTGTCCGGCGGTGGTTACCCACAGGGGGCCGTCGGTGATGCTGACGTCCATGTCGGTTTCGGTGGTGGTGAGGTCTTCGGCCAGGACGGTGCCGTCGGTGTCGGCGCGGCCGTATGGGCCGCTGTTGTCGAGGAAGGTCACGTTCCATGGGGAGGCCGGGCTGCAGTTCGCGGTGACGCTGTATTCCTTGTTGCCGAGGGTCTCGTTGAAGCCCTGGGCAACCTGCTCGATCTGCCCGGGCGGGAGCCAAGCTGGGGGGTTGGTGATGATGATCCGGTCGCCGACGTCGAGCTCTTGCACGTCCGCGGACAGGGCGGTGTTGGCGGCGATGCGCGGGTTGGATAGATCCACGGTGACCTGCGGATACCGCTCCTCGTCGATCGTGCCCAGGTGGACGGCCCAGGCGGCCATGTCGGGCAGCGGGTCGTCGCTGTAGATGTTGACCGTGGTGGAGTCCGCGTACCTGCCGACGCCGTCGGGGGGTGCCTGCGTGGACAGCGGCCCGGTGGTCTCCTCGTACCGTGCGGAGGATCCGCCCGTGCGGACATAGGTGCGGTCGTTGCGGACGAGCTGGTCGTCATCTGTCGGCGACAGGTCACCGAACAGCTGGTTCTGGGCGTAGTTCAGGGTCAGGCACGCGTCCTGGGTGTACATGCTGGTGCGCGGCCGGTAGCCCAGGCCGAACGCATCCCGCGGCTCGTACAGCAGGCCGCCGTCGGCTTCCGCGCACTCCTGCAGCAGCGACACCAGCGTGGTCACGCCCTGCGGGCCCATCTCCGCGGTGTCGTCCAGGTCACCCCGCCACCGGAAAGCGATGCCCTCTTCGCGACACAGGCGCTGCACGCGGCGGCCGGCGGTCTCCTGCGTGTAGGCGGACAGTTCCTCGGTGAGGTCGAGGATGTTGGTGATGATGTCGTGCACGCTGACGTGGCCGACGACGGCCGCGCTGATGGTGGCGTCCGGGGAGATCACCACGCGGCTGACCCGGCCGGCGGTGCGGGACGTCGCGGTCTGGAGGAAGCTGCCGCCATCCCCGGTGCCGGCCTCGGTGGTGGCGAACGCGTAGTCCACGTCCGCGCCGTTCTCTTCGAACTGCATGCTGACACGGAGGCGGTTGCCGTTGTAGCTGGCGTTGACGCCCGTGGTGTTGATGAGGGTGCCGGCGTCGTCGTAGGCCTTCATTTCCAGGCCGCCGCTGGATGCGGTGGTGTACACCAGGTCGGCGCGGGCGAGGGTGCCGGTGAGGAAGACGCGGGCGATCACTGAGTTGTTGGCGAGGCCGCCTGTGGGGATGATCAGCAGGAATTTGACCTGGGTCTGGCCGGTCGGTGTGTAGAACGGCGGGCGGCCGGTCCAGATGCTGGAGCCCACTGTGGGGAGTGGCTCGGAGCAGGCGAAGCTGCTGTCCGTGGCGAGGGTGGGTGCGCCGACCCAGGTCATGGGGGTGCCGCCGGTGAGGGCGGACGCGAAGCTGGTGGCGGTGGAGCCGTCTTCGCAGGGCCAGTAGGCGAGCGGCGGGTCTGTGGCGGTTGGGGAGGTGATGCCGCGGTAGATGCTGGAGTGGATGGGCGATGCGCCCTGCTGCAGGCGGCGGAGGATGCCCGAGGCTTCGATGGGTGTCCAGATGTCGGTGCCGGAGGTGTCCCAGCGTTGCGGCCATTCGCTGATCTCGCCGTGGAAGCGGTAGCGGCGGTCGGTGAGCTCGGAGGGCTGGGCGATGGACCACAGCACCCCGGCGGAGTCGGTGAACGAACCAGCGCCCGGGGCCGGGATGGCGAAGTCGGGGTTGGCGACAACGCTTCCGGCGAGGCCGTTGCGGAGTTGGAAGGCGTGGACCCTGCCTACGCAGGCGGCCGCGTCTTCCAGGGTGTCGACGTGGGCGAACAGGGAGGGGACGTCGCCGACGGTGAGCGAGGTATTGCTGTTGAAGATCGACGTGGTCCCGGCTTGGACGACGGGGTCGCCGAGCTGCACCCACGTGCCGCCGATCGTGGACGCTGTGTAGAACGTGATCGTGCAGCCCGAGGCGCCGTTGTTGACGTCCAGCGTGGCGCGGACCGCCAGGTGCTTGTCGCCGGGCGCGGGCACCGGCAGCGTGGACGTGGCGAACCGGCGGGTCACGCTCGTGCCATCGGTGGACCACGCCAGCGAGAGACGTCCGTCCCGGCCGAGCTGCAGGGCCCAGCTGCGCTGGTCGACGGCAGGCGCGTACTGCCCGCACAGGTTCTGGTTGGAGCGCCAGGAGTCCAGCGACAGGTCGACGCGGATGTCGATGTCCCCCACCACGCTGATGCCGGCGGAGTCCGGGGCGGATGCGCCTTCGCCGCTGAAGCCGGTCATGCGCAAGTACGTCGCGCCGTAGGGGACGCTGACCCTCATCTGGGTGTTGCGGCCGATCGTGCCGTAGTAGGGGCCGACTGGGTTGCGGCTGGTGAAGCGTCCGTCGCGGTTGTTCAGGCTGAGGCTGCACCGAGAGGGGTTGATCGTGCCGCCCTCGTCCGTGCGGCCCCGACTGATGCCGATCATGCCGTCGCGGCGCATCACATAGTTCGGCGAGCTGATGCTCGTCCACGTGTCGCCGAGCAGCAGCTCGACCCGGATCCCGAGCACGTCCTGCGGGAACGCCATCAGATGCGCACCTTCCCCTGCCCGAGCACGCCCTGGACGTCGCCCCCGTTGATGCTGCGGATGACGTACGCCATCGGGTCGATGAGCTGCCGGGCGACCACCTTCCCGTCGAGGACGAGGTTGACCTGGATGACCTGCCCGCCACCCCCGCCACCGCCGCCGAGCATCTGCCGCGTCGCGCCAGCCGGGTACACCGTCGACCCATACGGGAGCCGGGCCAGCTCGGGGCCCTGCTCGCCCACCAGCGTCCACCCCGCACGGGGGCCGCCCGAAGCGGCGCCGATGATGCCGCCGGCCGCCTTGCCCTTCACCCCGAGCGCCCGCTCCAGCGTGCGCTCCAGCGAGGCCGTCGCCTTGGCCATGGCGGCCTCCAGGCGGTCCTGCTGCTTCTGCAGGCCCTTCACCACGACGTCAGCCGCTTTGAGGCTGGCGCCGTAGAACGCATCCGCTGTCGTCTTGCCCGCGCTGCTTGCGGCGCTCTTGAGCTGCGACTCCAGGGCGTTGATTTCCTTGATGTCCGCGGACGAGGCGCCGAGGAGGGTGCGGGCGGTGGCCAGGCCGCCGCCGCTGAGACCGGCCTGTGCGATCTCGCTGATGGACTGCCCGTTCAGGCCACGGGACTTGAGAGTGTTGAGTGCGGCCGCGAATTCCTTGGCCTCGTCGACATTCCCGGCCAGCCCAGACTTGATGCCGCCGAGGGTGACCAGGCCGCCGCCGCTGGCCATGCCGGTGATGTTGCCGGACGCCAGGATCCCGGAGGAGACCTGGCTGTTCAACTGCGCCGCGGCGTCCTTCAGGGACGACAGCTTGTCCTTGGCCTTGTCCAGCTCCGAGTTGACCTTCGTCAAAGCCTTCTCGTTCTTGATCAGACCGGATGCCGCGGAGTTCAGCGCCTTCAGCAGGCGGGACTCCGTCGCCCCCGCGGTCGCCCCCTTGATCAGGCTCCGCCACTTGTTCAGCGACGACACCAAATCACCGAGGGAGTCCGGGCTACCGAGACTGTTCGCGATCTCGCTGTTCTTGTAGCCCGCGCGCTGCCCGAAGTAGGAGATCGTCAGCAGACCCGCGGCCTCCGACCGGGCCTGCTTCCCCGCATCGCTCTTGACCAGACCACCCGAGGCGTACTTCGGCACCCGGTCCTCGTTGATGGCCTCCAGCAGCGGCAGGTACTTCCGCGCCTGCTTCTTCTTGACCATGAACTCGCCGCCCATGGCCAGGATCGGCACGTCGTCCCGGGTGCCGGAGCCGCCGGTCACCTCACCGCCGTCGGCGAACTTCGGCACACCGCCCGGGCCGGCGTGACCGGCGTAGGAGTAGACGGTGTGGATACCAACGTTCACGATCCGGCCGCGCAGCCCGTTGATCTTACGTTGCGCAGCCTCAAGCTTCCGCTGCAAGTCGGCGATGTCACCCCAGATCGCCGCCCGCTTCGACAGCGGGGCCCTCGCCAGACGGTCCCGGGCCTCTGCCAGCTTGGTCTTCAGGTCATTGATGTCCGCCTTCAGCAACGCGGTCTTGTTCGGCGTCGACAGGATCTGGTCGGCGAGCTTCTTCGCTTCCCCGCGGCTGTAGCCCATCGCCCGCGCCGCTTCAATGATCTTCGCCCGGCCGCGTTCGTAGACCGCGTTCACCGAAGACCAAGAGGCCCCCTCGTCGCGCTTCTTCGTCGCCAGGTCGTCCGTCGCCGACGCCAGCTGGCTCAGGGCATCACGGTTCGCTCGGCCCTTCTCAGTGCCGACATCGAGAGTGCGGCCGTTGTCCTTCAGCGACTTGGTGACGTTGTCGATCGCGGCCTCGAACTTCGTCTGCGCGTCAAACGCGCTGCGGTTCGTCTCGTTCAACGCCACGATCGACTGACGCAAACCATCCGCCGACCGCTTCTGCGCATCGAGCTTGGCCTGCACGTCAAGGGCCTGCTGCCCGAACACGCCCATGCTCTGCGCAGCCAGCTCCTGCTCGAACGCCACGTCGGCGAGCGCCGACTTGTAGCCGTCGAGCTGAGACTTCACCTCATCCGCCGTGAAGCCCTGCTTCTTCAGCTTCGCGATCGCCATCTCCAGAGCGGACGCCGCCAGGTCCGCCTTACCGCCCTTGACCAGGTTCGACAGCGCCTCGTCCAGGCCCTGGAACGCGGTCTTCGCGTCGGCGACCGGCGTGGAGTCCATGCCGATCAGCTGGGTGAGGAACTGCTGCGTCTTGTCCAGATTGCTCGGCCGGGAGAGGGTACGCAGCGCGTCACCCAGCTTCCCGAAGTCCGACCCAAATACCCGGGCGGCCTCTCCGGACACCTTTCCCGACTGGGCCAGCTTGCCCAGCGAGGTGGTTAGCCGGTCGACGTTCGGTGGCGCTTCCTTCCCGATGTTCGACAGGCGCGTCAGGATCAGCGCCAGCGCGGCGATGCCGGCCACCACGACGGTCGCCCGGGCCACCGTGCCCAGGGAGAGGAACGCCGCCCGCAGGCCGGCGAGGCCACCGCCGGCTGCCACGGATGCTGCGCGCAGCGCGGTGAGCCTGGTGCCGAGGGCGGTGACGCTGGTGGTGACGGCGCCGATCCCGAGGCCCGCAAGCTTGATCAGTTTGAAGGCGGTGTACACCTGCAGGAGGTTCGCCAGCAGCGACGTCGGAACGGCGGACACGAGCTTGGCCAAGGTGTTGACCAGGGTCAGCAGCCCGGGCCCGGCCTCGGCGGCCGCTTCCAGCAGGTGCGTGACCGCCTCGGAGATGCTGCTCAGCGTTTGGCGGACCTGGGGGCCGTTGGCGCGGGCGTAGTCCATGAACGCCGCGATGGGCCCGTTCGCGCGGCCCTCGGACAGGACCCGGGAGAAGTGGATGAGGTCGTCGGTCGCTTCCTTCAGCGTGCGCTGGGAGAAGCCCTCGAACCGCTTGACCAGGGCGTCGAACCCGCTCGAGTTGACGCCGCCCGCGGCCGCGGTGACGAGGCGGTCCAGCTGCGTGCTGGTGTCGCGGACGAGGGGGTTGAGCTTGGGCAGCAGTGCCCCGAACGTTGCGAAGCTCTTGGTCAGCACGGGCATGGTGTCGCCCGCCAGGCCGTTTGACCACTGCTTATAGGAGTCCTTGAGGACCAGGAACGCGGCCGCCGCGCGCTTCGTGGGCCCGGGCAGGGTGTTCAGCGACTCCGCGGCCGCGTCCTGCGCCTCCGCCGCCTGCTTGCTCGCCGCCCCGTACTTGCTCACCGCGTCGCCGGCCTTCTTCTGCGCGTCCGACGCGTCCTTGAGGGCACCCAGCTGCGGGATGAGCGCCGCGGTGAACGCCGTCAGCGCCACCGCACCGGCACCGAACCCGGCCGCGATGGGGCCCGCCTGCGCCGCGATCGGGATGAGCGCCGGCGCCAGGCTGATGGCGACCTTCTTCAGGTCATTCAGTGCCTGGCTCCCGCGGCCGGCCGACGTCGAAACGCTGCCGAGGCTTCCGCGCAGGCCACCGAGAGACGACCCGGTACGGGTGGCGCTGGTGTGGAGGTCGTCCAGGTCGGTGCGCAGCGTGCGGGTGCGGGTGGCCAGGGTCTCCAGGCGACCGTCAGCGGTCTGGGCGCGGGTGTTGAGGGAGCGCAGGCCGGTGTTAGCGCCATCCAGGCGGGAGCGGAGCTCGCCGAGGCTGCCAGCGGCCAGGTTGGTGCGGGAGTGGAGGCCGCGCAGCGAGTGCTCAGCCCGGTCCGCAGCGGCCTGCAAGACCAGCAGCGCGGCGGCGGCCGCGGAGGACTTCGTGGCCAGGGTGGTGAGCGCCTGACCGGCGTCCTTCGCGGAGTCCTTCAGACGGCGGAGGGAGGTGTTGACGGCGGCCAGGCCGCTACCGGTGTCGTTGGAGACGCGGACACTGATCTGGATGTCATTGCCCATAGCCGCCGTCGCCTCCCTCCATGTCGGGTGTGCCGAGTCGTTCGATTTCGATCAGGTGGAGCAGCTCGGAGTCCTCGGCGAACACCTCCGAGGGGAGCTTGTGGAAGCGGTCGCAGAGGCCGAGGATCAAGCGGGCACGCTGGAAGGCGGCAGGAGGCTGGACAGTGCTTCCATCGGGATGGACTCCACCTGGGACGGCTCGCCAGAGGGCGAGCTGCTCGGCAAAGGGCCGCTCTCGTCCACCTTTCCGCCAAGCACATCCATCCACTGCGTGGCCAGCGCGAGCGCCAGGTCGTTATCAATGGCGAACAGCGACTCCCGCGTCGCCGGCAGCGGGGTGCCGTCCTCGGCTTCGAGGTTCCAGGAGATGAGAGAGTCCCCGAACTCCTCCAGCTGGCGGACGATGGCGCTGCGGTCGTCGCCGTCGGCGTCGGTGTAGCCCATGAGCGTCAGGTACTCGTGGAGGCTCTTCCCGCGCGCGTACGCGACGGGGAACTCCTCGTCCTGGCCGAACTCCTTGTGGCCCTGGAGGCTGACCTCGAGGCGGCGGGTGGTCTTGCGGTATCCCATGCGATGCTCCTTAGGCCCAGGTGGGGACGGTGCCGTCGGCGAGGGAGAGCGGCACGGAGAACGTGAGCTCGCCGGAGTCGGCGCGGGTGAGCTGGTAGTCGGTGGGGAGCATCTCCATCGCCAGCGTCACGCCGTTGACGGTCTGTGTGACGGTCCGCGCCACCGAGGTGGAGGACACGGTCTTGAAGACGTCGTGCGACTGGTTCGCGGCGGCGTTGAACACCCCGTTCAGGGTGACGGAGCCGTCGGCCAGGAGCAGGATCCGCTCGTTCGCGCTCTTGTCGACGCCGGTGACGTCCTGGACACCCCTGGGGGTGCTCATCTGCCAGTTGGTGATGTCGTTCTTGATGGCGCGCGCGGTGCCGGCCGCGTCGTCCACCGAGAGAGTTGTCTGTCCGAGGCCAGATGCCTTCGCCATGGCTCAGTTCCCTTCTGCTCTGTCGGCGTTCGCCCCGACGGGCTGCCGCTCTTCGATCCACTTGGCCTCGTTGTCCCGGTCGGGGGCGAGGGAGCCGAACATCCTGCGCACTCCGTCCCGGCCCACCCAGCCCTTGTGGAAGTGCGTCGGGTGGGTGATGGAGTAGCCGCTGGCGCTGACCGTCACCTGGTGCACGGCCTTGCCTGCGTCCACCAGCTCGTAGAGGCGGTCGCCGGGGTTGACGATCAGCAGGGTGAAGCTCTTGGGCCCCAGCACTCGCGACAGGTGCGGCCCGTCGTCGGGGATGTCGTGCACGAGCGAGGGAGTCGCCGCCTCGAAGTCGTCGTATTCATCGGACAGGTCAACCCCGTCGACGATGAGCCGCCCACCGGTGCTCTTCGCCATTCCCATCACCCCTTCGCGATCTCGTCAGCGAGGCGCTGCTGGTGGCCAGCGAAGTCCTCGACCCAGTTGTCCGGGTTGTGGTGCAGCCGGGCCGCCGTGCCGCGGGGATTCCCGCGGTGGTCGCCGTCCCGGACGACGTACAGCGGCGGTCGGCCGACCTGGATGCGGTGCGTCTTGGCGCGGAAGCACGGCTGGCCCGGTTCGAACAGCAGCCAGGTCTCCCCCTCCGCGACGCGCCATTCGTGGTAGCGGCGGCCGCTGTTCTTCGCGTCGTGGAGCAGGTCGGGCGTGAGGTTCTCGACGCGGACGCCCCAGCCCTCCTCGTAGTGCGGGCACTGGACCTCAGCACACGTGGCCGGGCGCCAGTGCGAAGCGAGCGGCTGCAGCACCTGGTAGGTCTTGTAGGCGGCCGGCTGCATGAGCGGGTCGGGGCGGGATACCTGCATCAGAACGTCACCCCAGCAATCTGGTTCTTGATCACGTTGACGGCGAACTGGACGTTGGTGAATCCGCCGGTGGTGACGGTGACCGCGCGCAGGTAGCGGCGCAGCGTCGACACGTTGGAGATGACGATGCGCTCCGCGGTCGGGGTGTTCGTTGTGATCTGGGTGAAGGCGAACCCGACGACGTCAGCGAAGGTCGCGTTATCCGCCGAATCCTGGATCTTGACGGTGACGTCGGTGCCCGTGAACGCGAACAGCTGCAGGTACGCCTGGCCGCCGAAGCTGACGGACGCCGTAGTGTCGATGCTCGTGCCGAGCGTCGCGCCCGTGTCGGTACGGATCCCAGCAGTGAGCTGCTGGCCCCACTCGATGCCGAACCCGTTGGACTGCGCCTCGACCCCGAACGTCAACGAGCCGTCGTCGCCCCTGGTCGGGTCGTACCCGATCTGCTTCGACACCATCGACGCGGCCGGGTCGCCCACCGTGGTGCCACGGCAGTACGTGAGGTGCACATCGGTACGCGGCAGCGCCGACAGCTTCTCGTGCGTGGCCGGCGTGACCGAGTCGTGGTTGAAGAAGCTGGTGGTCTCGATCCGCCCGGACAGCAGGCCACCCTTGCGCTCGTACGCGGCCTTGTCGATGCCGGTGAACGGCAGGACAGCCGGGCCGCCGCCGATCGCGCCGAGCGCCATGATGTCGCCGCTGGCGTTGAAGCCGTGGACGTACAGGTTGTCGCCGAGGCCGCCGGTCTTCGCCATTACTCCTCCTCGTCCCACAGGTCGTTGACGATCAGCGGCAGCGTGATCGTCATGACGCGGGACACGGCCCCGCTCAAGTTGAGGTAGCCCGCGCGCGCCTGCAGCCCGGGCCCGTAGATGCCACGCACGTCGACCTGGCGGACCAGGCCGTCGAGGGTGAAGTCGCCGACGTACGCCCGGATCAGGTCGTCGGTCGCCGACACCATGTGCGGGTCGATCACGTCACGCGGCAGTTGATCGTTGCTGGTGTAGATCCGCACGTACAGGGCCAGGCGTACCGACGTGGAGTCCAGGCCCGAGCCACGGATCGGCGCGATGTCATCGACCCACACCGCGGCAGTCAGCCCGCGGCCAGGGGCGTTCTCCAGCTGCTCGTAGCTGTTAACCGTGTCGAACCAGCCGCCCGAGGCAGCGTGGCTGATGGCCTTGTCGAGGATGTCGGCGATCGCGAGCGGGGTCTCTGCCATGGGTCACCCCCTCATCTCGGGGAGGTGACGCTGCACGGCGCGCTCAGCGATCTCCGGGCCGCGTGTGGCGACCATGTCCTTGGTCTTGCGCCAGTGGCCGTAGCCGGGGAACCCGGGGCGGGGCCGGTTGCGGGTGCCGACGCCCTCCAGCCACGGCCCGTACACCACGCCGTCGTCGTGGACCAGGGCGGTGTCCGAGGAGACCAGCTCGGTCTTGACGTGCTCCTCGTAGTAGCCGGTCGGGTTCTTGAAGGTGGCGCCCATGAGGGACAGGGCGTAGTCCTCTGCGAACTCGGCGATGTCATCGCGGGCGTCGTCGCAGGCGCGCTGCATGGCGCGCTCCGCGCCGCCGTCGAAGAGGGGGCCGGTCATGCGGATCTCGACGTCGCTCATACGACCCTCACCCGCCCCTTACGGCCGTGCGAGGTGTACACCTGCTCGCGCAGGTCGATGAGCGCGTCCAAAGTGGCGGCCTTCCCGCCACCGGTGCCGCTGGTGATCGTGCGCGCCCATCCGGCGCGGGACTGCAGCAGGGCGCTCTCGGCTTCGGCGATGCACAGCTCGTTTACGGGGCCGGGCCAGTCGAAGCGCTGCACGGTGGCCCCGTTGGAGTGGACCGCCGCGGTGGTGCCGAGGACACCGCGTGCGACGGTCAGCAGCCGAGGGGCGTAGACCGTGGCGCCAGCCGTGTGCGCGGCCAGGGGCAGGCCGTCGTACTGCCGCTCCACGATCAGGCTGTTGCCGACGGTGTCGGTGACGTGCATCTTCTCCGAGTCGATCAGCACGGTCTCACCCGCCGCGACCCCGGGGCCGCTGAGCGGGATCAGAACGGTCTTCATGCTGGCGTCGACGTTGGCGGCCAGCGTCAGGCCGGTGTCGGCCTGCGCCCGCTCGGTGACGATGACCCGCTCGGTGTCGATCCGCAGGAGTGAGCCGACGCCGACCGCTGCCGAAGCTGGCCCGTCGACCGTGATGGTGTTCGCGGCCGTGGTGCCGATCCCGGCCGCGAGGGTGCCGGCCGTGGTCTCGTCATTCCGGTACCCGTACAGGCCGAGTACCGCAATGTCGCGCTGGGTGGACGGGCCGCCGCCGAACGCTGCGTTGCTGTCGAGGTTGAGTTCCAGCATCGTGTACGGCGGGTCGTCCCGGTTGTCGGCGCGGCGCAGGAAGTAGTTGGCGGCGTCGATGACCTGGCCGCCGGTGAGCAGCTGCTCGACGGAGATGAGCTCGTTGCTGTCGAGCCTCAGCCGCCAGGGCGCCGTGCCCTGCCCGTTGGGCCAGTCCCAGGAGCGGGTCGCCAACTCGGGGTAGAACCGGCGGTGGAGTAGGCCCTCGATGGAGCGAGAGGAAGCGCCCAGCGCACGGTCGATCGCGGCGTTGGCGCCGGCCGTCTCCTTCACTCCGAGGGAGCGCTTGAGGTCCTCGCGGGTTGCGTACCAGGGCTGCACGGGGCTACCTCCTTTCTCAGTTGCGGGTGCTGACGTGGCCGGTGCGGCGGTTGCCCGCTGCCCAGGTCGAGCCGTCGAACGGGCAGTACAGTTCGCCGTGCGGGCCGCCCCGGAGCGGCTCGCCGCAGTCGAGACAGGCCACGGGGTCGCGTTGGAGTTCCTCGCGGCGCAGCTGCTCGCCTTCGCGGAGGATGTCGAGGAGCCCGTACCACGACCCTTGTTCCGGGGCGCCTGGTACGCGGCCGTGCGCCGTTCCGGTGAGCGCGCCAAAGGTGGCGGTGGCGGACCCGATCACGACCGACGGTGAAGACACAGTTCCGACAAGCCCCCCAAGTTGGGCGGCCGCGGAGCCGATGACGATGCGCCGTCCGGTGGCGCTGCTGGTCAACTGGCCGCCCACAAGTGCGGCGGTGCCGATGACCTTCCGCGTGCCGCTTGCTGTACCGCTCATCGCGCTGAACAGACCTGCAGCCGTGCCGGTAACCCGGCGGGTGCCGGCCGCCGTGCCAGTGAGGCCGGCGAACGCGGCTGCTGCCGAGCCGGTGACGACGTTCCCGATCGGCGGGTCATCCTCAGTGCTCAGCGCCGTCGTCCCGGCGACGAGGTTCCGACCATTGCCGGAGATGTCGCTGATGTTCGTCAGCAGCGGCCAGTTCGCCCACACCCCGGAGGTACGGACGATCGTGGTCGAAGCCCACTCGGCCTCAATTTCGGCCTGCGACAGAACAGCGGACCACACGCGGACGTAGGCCAGTCCGCCGTTGAACCACTCGCCCGCATCGCCGGCGGATCGGCCGAACAGTGTGAGCCCGTCGGGAGTGCCACCGCCGGACACCTGGCCGGTGGCGACGTTCGTCGATCCACCGATGGTCTTGGTGTAGATCTTTCCGTCGGTGGCGCCTGTTCCGGCGACTGTGACGGCGAGCATGCGCCAGGTGTCGACTGCGAGCGAGTCAGTGCCGATGATGCCGCTCGTGTTGCCGGGGCTCACGACGACCGGGGTGGTGCCGCTGCTACCGGTCGCAATGTTGATTGAGGTCGACCCGCCGGATGACGAGTGCAGGCGCAGCATCGTTGAGAAGGTGTCGAGGTCGACCCTCAGCCGCGCCCAGAAGGTGGCCGTGAACGCCGTTGCGGGGGCGGGTGGGGCGCTGGCTGTGTAGCTGACGCGGTCGCTGGCCTGGTCGGCGCGCTGGGACATTCTTGGTCACCTCCTTTCGGGCTGGGCTGTTGGGTGGTTAGGACGCGACGGGCAGTGTGAGGACGAGGGTTCCGGCGGGGATGGTGAAGGTGTCGCCGCTGGTGACGGCGTTGGCGGTGATCGTGCCGGAGCCGCCGAAGGTTCCGCCCGAGGATGCGGTCCACATGGAGAAGTGGGTGTAGTCCTCGGTGCCCGCCACCGCGGTCCACACGGCGTCCGCGCTCGTGGCCTTCGATGCACCGGATGCCGCGGCGAAGCTCGGGTTCTTCCGGGTCGTCTCGGTCGCCGGGTTCGCGGTGCCCGCTGCGCCGGGTGCGCCGACGTGCAGCTTGAGCCACGGGTAGGCGGTGACCTGGGCGTCCAGGGCGCTGTTGGCGGCGGCGGTGGAGAAGCCTTCGGCCATGGCCTACTCCGTGTCCTGCGCGTCGTCGTCGCGGAGGCGCTGCACGAGGTCGTCCCGCTTCCCGCTCTTGGGCAGGCCGCGCTCGGTGAGCTGATCCTTGAGCTGCTCGACGGTCCAGTCCTCGTAGCCCGACTCAGCGGGCGCCTCAGGGCTGGCCTCCGCTGGCGCGTGCTCGCTCGCCTCGGCGTTGGCGGCGTCGTTGCTGGGCCCGCCGTGAAGTGTGACCTTGGCCATCTCCTGTTCCTCCTCCTGCGGCTGGGTGGCTTCGTTGACCCGCACGACCGATCCGCACTGCGGACACTTCGGGGCGCCCACGGAGTACTTCGCGGTGCACTCGGCGCACTCCCACAGGGCCATGTCAGACCGCCATCGCCGGGAGGTTCGCCGGGGCGCGCCCGGTACCCAGGTCGCGCTGGATCGCCGTGACCGCACCCGCACCGGTCGACGTGAGCTTCACGTACCGGTAGCCGTCCGACAGCGACGTGCCCTCCACCTCGACGACCGCCGCGTTCTGCGTCGCCGCCGCGGCGGTGACCATCGTCGCGGCCGCCGCCTGAGTCCGCCGGGTCCACGCGTCGCTGCCGTTGCCGGTGTTCGTGTGGTACTCGGTGATGATCGCCAGGTTCTGCGCGCCGGTACCGGCCGCGTCCTTAGCCTCCTGCAGCGTGTACGTGTCGCCGACCGCGCCCGTGAGGAAGCACGAGAACGTGACACCGGCGGCTGAGCCCCGCAGGGCGATCCACACGCCGTCCGCAGCGGGGGTGACGTTGATGATCCTGCCAAGCGCCTTCTGCGACATGGCCCTTCTCCTGTCTGTGGGTGCGAAGCCGGGGCGACACTGCCGGCCCGGTGGAAGCCGGCGGCGGGGTGTGAATGCCGCCGCCGGCCAGGGGGGTTAGGCAGCCAGCTCGATGAACGGGGAGAGCTTGTTGCTGCTGCCGTTCTGCGGGGTGATCGCCGACTGGATCCACGGGCGGCCGTCGACGCGCTGGATGATCCGGAACGTGGTCTTGTCCGCGCCGAACTGGTAGTCCGTGCTGGAGTCAGCGGTCATGACCTGCCGGTCGCCGACCAGGTAGTAAGACAGGTCGACGAAGGCGAGGTCGCCTCGGGTGCCGAGCGCGCCGGCCTTCTCGGTGATGATCAGCGGGCGGCCGAAGATGGTCATCGGCATGCCGGCCGCGGCGTTGACGACGAACACGCTGTTGCCGCCGGTGCCGACGGTCAGCGACATCTGCAGGAGCTGCGGGAGGGCGTCCGGGGAGCACATCCACACGGCGCGCGACAGGCTGGAGGGCAGCATCTGCGCGAACATGTTGACGATGTCCGTGTACTTGATCTGGCTAGCGGTGGTGCGGGTCACGGCGATCGCAGCCGCGTTGCCTGCGCCGCGGAAGCCGAGGGGCTCGCCCGTTCCGCTGCCGGTCTGGAACTTGGCGTCCTCCTCGAACGCGAGGGCCTGCGGCCACAGCGTCTCGATGAGCGCGGAGAACGAGGTAATGCTGTCCTGCAGCAGCTCGTTCGGCACTGCGGACAGACCGGTGAGCTTCTTCGCGTCGAGCGTGACCCTGCCGAACTTCGGGCTGGAGTCCTGGAGCGGCGCGCCTTCCTCGCCCCAGAAGGCGACCATGCCGCCGAAGACCGACCCGGAGTTGGTGGTGGTGTCGATCATCGGGAACGGCACGCGGGCGGAGTCCATCGGGACGACGGTGGCCAGCGGGCGGACGACGGACAGCTCCAGGGCGAGCTGCAGCAGCTGTGAGCGCAGGGTCTCCGGGACGAGGAACCCGCCGTCGGCGGGGCTGACGCTACTCGCGGCGTTGCGGAGTGCGTCGAGCTTGCCCGCGTCGGCCTTGGGGTTGCGGTGCCAGATCGTGTTGACGTAGTCGATGGAGTCGGTGAAGTGGCTGTCGACCTGGGCGCCGATGGCCTTCGGGTTGTGCGCGGTGGCCTGCCGGTGCGAGGTCAGCATGCCGCCGCCGCGCTTGGCCTGCGGGTCCAGGTCGAGGCGCTGGATGCCGTCCTTGCCGAGCTTGTCCATGCCGTTCTCGCGCATCATCTGCGCGAAGACGCGCTGCGTCTCCTCGGCGACGAGCCGGTTGAGGTCGGTGCCCTCGCCCTGCAGGGCGTTGCCGTACGCGGTGATGAACTCGGTCAGGGACTCTCGCGAGGCCATGACCTCCTTCAGCTTCGCGCCGTCCGCCAGCATCTCCGCGAGCTCGCCGGAGTTGCGCGGGATGGTCATCGTGGGTGCCACTTGGGTGCCTCCTTCAGGCGTCCGTCGCCGCGCTGGACGACGCGTCGGTGGTCAGGTGGGAGACGAGCGCGGCCCAGTCGTCCTGGTCCGGCGTGAGGAGATGGGCGACGACGTGCTCCCACGCGCTGTCGTCCTCGGTGCCGTCGGCCGCCTGGTCGTGGACCGGTTCGGGCTCAACGGGGTCTGTGTCGTCGGCCTGGGTGGCCGTCGTATCGGGGTCGGCTTCTGCGGTGGGCTCGGCCGGCGCCTCGGGATCGGCAGCAGATTGGGCGTCATCGCGGATCAGGTTCCGCAGCGGGGTGATGAGGGACTCGGCGAGGACCTTGCCGTCGAGGTGGAGCTGCACCTGGACTGGCGACTGCTGCTCCGGTTCGGTGGCGGCCGGGCCGCCGGTGTAGCCGAACGCCTTCAGATCGAAAGGCTGTCGCATCTCCGGCTCGGCGGCGGCCTGCTTCGCGGACTGGCCGACCTCGTCCGCGAGGCCTGCGTCAACGGCCTCCTGCGCCAGGTACCAGGACTCCGCCTGCATCGCGGCGCGCCACTCATCGCGGGTGCCGCCTGCCCGGGAGGCGTACACGTCGGCGATGTTGTCGGACAGTTTGGCGAGGAGGTCGGCCATCTCCTGCATGTCGGCGGCGTTGCCCATGCACACGCCGGACGCGTCGTGGATCATCAGCGTCGATTGGGGCATCATCACCAGCCGGTCACCGGCCATCGCAATGACCGAGGCGATCGACGCCGCAATGCCGTCGACCTGCACGGTCACCTGCGCCGGGTGGTTACGGATGGCGTTCGCGATCGTGATGCCCTCGAACACCGACCCGCCCGGGCTGTTGATGCGCAGCTTCAGGTTCGGGGCCGTGACCGACCGCAGGTCCGCGACGAAGTCCTCCGCGCCGGTCCCCCACCAGCCGCCGATCTCGTCGTAGATCAGCATCTCCGCTTCGTCGTCCGAGGTGGCGTTCGTGATGCGGTACCAGGAGCGATCCTCACCGTGGGGTTCGGTGCTGCGCGCAGGCCCGACAGTGACGCCGGCAGCGACCAGCTGCGCGACAGTCGCTCCGGCGGCGGACATGTGCTGGGCGGCGGCGAGGAAGTCCCGCCGCGTGTGACGGGCGCTCACTCGTCGTCCTCCTTCGTCTTCCGCCGCTTGATGACTTTGCAGCGGCAGTCGTTGCCGTACTCGGCGCCGACGCAGTGCACGTAGCCGGAGCCGCCGGGGTAGTCCTTGTAGGCGTCCCGTCGGTTGCGGTAGACCTTGCCGTCGTTGTCCGCGCAGGGCTTGCAGGTGTTGTCGTCGATCTCGGCGACGGCTTCCCACCGCATGGCGTCCTCGACGTCCGGGACCTCCTGGTCGTCACCGTCGCCACCGAGAAGCTCCGCTACCGCTTCCCCCCATTCGATGTCCACGTCTGTAGACGCGGACGAAGCGGGCAGCGAGAGTCGGGCTTGCGGCCGCTGAGCCGCCGCCAGGGAGTTCGCGGCACCCTCGGGCAGCTGGAAGCCGAGCATCGGCAGGATCATCGGCGCCAGCGTCGGCGCGCGCGTGACCAGCTTGATGAGGAGCTCCCGGTCCGGGTCCGCGTCCGGCTGCCCGAACGGGATCGCCGGCAGGCCCACGGCCTCCAGGACGGCTGGGCCGTAGGCGCCGGCTTCCACCAGGTCTCTCACGGCGGACGCGCGGGCGGTGAGGAGCTTGCCCTCCAGTTCGGCGTCCTCGGGGACGGGGTTGTCGAAGTCGAACTCCAGGCCCTCCGCGGTCGGCCCGTACATGGGTAGGAGCCTGGTGTTCAGGGCCTCGCGGGTGCGGGTGAGCCGGGTCTTGACGAGCCAGCGGGCGAAGACTGCGTCGGCTGCGTCGGCGTTGGCCCGGTTGACGTCGTCGACGGCGCCGAGCAGAGGCTTGGGGAACCCGAATGCCTCGCGGACGGTCTCGCGGGACGCGTCGCGCAGCTCGGCGAACTGCATGTCTCGCATCGTGTACTTGCGGTCGACCCACTCCAGGCCGTTCTCCAGGACGCCGACCCGGTGCGCGTTGGCGAGGCCGCGGTGTTGCTCGGCCCAGCGGGTGCGGAACTCTTCGAACTCCTCGTCGGACAGGCGCTTGTCGACCTGGACGATGCCGCCCGGCTCAGCGCTGTTGCGGAAGAACGCGGCGTTCCACTCGGCGGAGGCCCGGGTGGCGTCGAGGTCGATGAGGATGGTCTGCACCGCGCCCATGCCCCGGTAGGGGTCCATGGGGTTCGGGCGCCGCTGGAAGATCACCTCGTCCCGGCCGAGCGGGATCCGCTCCCCGGACGGGCCGCGGTAGACGTAGCCGGTGAGGAATTCTTCGGGATCCGGGACGGGTTGCATGCGGTCCGGGCGGGCGAACCACAGCTCGAGGGGGATGTCGAACCGCTCGTGCTTGCTGATGATCCACCACTGTTCGCCGGTCAGTTCCTCGTGTTGCTGGGTGGACTCGCGGAACTGGGGGCCGGTCATGAACTCGTTCGGGCTGTTCCACAGGTCCAGTGCTGCGTGCGAAGTGACCTCGACTCGGTCCTCGTCACGGCCGGACTTGGCCTTGCGGTACAGGTGCCACTCGACCTGGGAATAGCTGGTGATGATGCGGTCGACGATCGCGTAGAGGGTGCCGACGCCGCCCATGGCCCGCATCTGGGCTTCTTGGCCGGCGGGGTGGGCGATGGGTACGCCGAGGCTGCCGCGGGCTCCGGCGGTGGCGTAAGGGACGGGGGTGCGGTTGAGGACGGTGGCGATGCTCTGACCGAGGGAGCCGAGGAGGGACCTGCCCACCGCCCCGCCTCCCTCCGGTCAGTCGCCCTTGGCGAGGTGCCAGTCGAGGACGACGGCGAGGACGCCGGCCACAACCAGACCGAGCCATAGGCCAACGCGCATGCCCAGCCCAATCGAGATCAGTGTAAATCCTCCTGTCAAGACGAGTGGTGACCGAAGATTTTTCACCCTGGGGAGGGTCATGCGTCGCATCGTCGTAAATCCTTCCGTCCGTTACACCCAGCGCAGCCGCGGCCGGCCACCCAGATCCCGCTCCGCGACCACATAGCGCATCGTGTCCATGCCGTGGTCGTTCTCCTTGACGGGCGCTTCCTTCGGCGGCTTCTCGTCTGCCTGTGCCTTCGCCGTGCCCCGGTCCCACACGTAGCCGACGATCTCCTCCACCGTGCAGGTGGGGCGTTTCGCTGCCTCCAGCGCCTTGTCCTTCTCCACCAGCGAGTCCCGCAGAATGTACAGGCGGGGCTTGCCGTCGCCTGCGGGCTTGAGCCGGGTCTGCCCGGCCTGCAAGCCGTCGGACACCGACTTCTTCGCTGCCACGGTCGACATGCCCAGGTGCTTCTCCAGCGTCGCCCGGTCCTCGGCATCGTGGTCGCAGATGATCGCCCGCGGCTTCGGCTCGGTCCACTCCAGGCGGCACGCCTCACAGTCATGGCAGTCGTGGCCACGGGCCTTGGACTTGCAGCACCCGGCGCAGCGCCGGACCTCGCGCAAGATGTTCTTGGCGTGGTCCTCGACGAGGCGCTTGGTGCAGTAGATCTCCCGGTACAGGTACAGCCGTCCGTCGGGGTCCTCGGCCCAGCACTGCAGGACGAAGGGGTTGGTGTACCCGAAGTCCACGCTCCACCAGCGGGTCCAGGAGTCAGGGATGTCGAAGCGGTCGAGCAGGTGCTTGGACTCGTCCCAGCCTTCGTAGATCAGGCCTTCTGCGGCAACCCACTGGCCGTGGCGCAGGCGCTGTTTGCGGACGCCGGTGAGCCGGTCGAGGGTGCCGATGTACGCCCGGCCTTCCATGGTGAGGGCGCCGTCCGGGGCGAACAGGCGCGGGTTGTCCTCGTGTCGGCAGTGCAGCATGGTCGTGGCGCCCTTGTTGCAGCGCTGCTTGAGCCAGTGGGTGGGGATGTCGGGGTTGCAGTCGGCCATGAGCTGCTGGAAGGAGACCTTGCCGTTGCGGAGGCGGGTGGTGATGTTCTCCCAGTCGGTGGTCGTCAGCTCGATGGCTTCCTGCACGTAGACCACGTCGTACTCCGAAGACATGATCTTCGTGGGCTTGTCCATCCCACCGATCATGATCCGGCTGCCGTTGGTGTACCGGTACTGCGGCGGCTCCTCGGCCGAACCCCCGTAGAACTGCACCAACCCGGTCGCCAGCGCCTCCTTCGCGACGTGCTCCCGCCACGTCACCAGCGCCGTCGACCCCAGCGACTCGCGGGTCTTCCGCACGATCAGCCCGCGCATCCCGCCGTTCACCAGGGCCATCGTGTGCAGCTTCTCCAGGCACGCCCGCGACTTGCCCGTGCCGGCCGGACCGGACAGCAGCACCTCCGGTTCACGGCAGTCGAACAGCGCCCTCGCCGCCCCGCGCGGCTCGTAGACGTGCTCGACCACCGCTGTCACTTCAGCTGCTCCACGTCCACGCCGACGACGGAGTACTTGACCTCTCCGCCAAGGGTGACCTGCTGCGGGGCGTTGAGGCCGTCAAGCTGGGCGAGGCGCTCGGTGATGCGGACCATGCGGTCGACCGCCTGGAGCACGGGGGCGTCGTCGACGAGTGGCACTTCCTGCTGCGTGTCCGGGTCCTTGACGGTGATGACCTTGCCGTGGGAGACGGTCACATGCTGGCGGTCGGCGACCTCGGCGGCCCGCTCGTACAGGTACTCCAGGCGGGAGCGCAGCTTGTCGCGGGCCTCTTTGGCGGGCTCTTCGATGATCGCGCGCATCGCGTTCTGAACGTCGTCGTAGGCGGTGCGCAGGTCGCAGCCGAGTTCTTTGGCGATGCGGCGGTAGGTGTAGCCGCGGTTGTACAGCTCGCAGGCTTTGGCTTCGCGTTCGGCGGTCTCGGTGGTGCGCCGGAACTGGCCTCTGCCGTCGCGGACCTGGCCGCTGTCGCTGGCTTCGTTACCGGTAGTCATGGTGTGATGGTAATGGCGATGGCAAGGTGGAGGGCCCGCCCCGGGCGGTCGGGGCGGGCCCTCAGTCGTGCGTGGCGCGGGCTACTTGCCTCGGAGGACGTCGTCGACCATGCCCTCCGTCAGTGCCTTCATCAAGTCGTCGCCGGTGTCCTGCTGGATGTGCTCGCCGCCGTGCGCGACGACCAGGCCGTACACCAGCTCCTGCGGCACGTAGCCGTACAGGCGGCGCTCGGCCGGCGCCTCGCCGTCGGCGGTGAACTCCGCCCAGGTGTCCGGGGCGGTGCCCGGCTCCATCAGGTACACCTCCAGGTGCGTGTACGGGCCGGCGTAGTCCTCGGGGGCGTTGCCGAGGCCGTGGCTCATGGGGCGCGGGGTGGAGTAAGCGCCGGGTCCGGCGTGGACGGAGATGACCGTGTCGTCGGTGAGACGGATCTTGCGGGGCAGACGGCCCATGCCGTGGGCGGTGATGTGGTCGAGACGGTCGGTGTGGATCACGTGCGCTCCTTCTCAGGCGGCGAGCAGCAGGCGTGCGGCCAGCTGGTGGTAGCAGCGGGAGCCCTTCAGGCCGGCGGGGCAGGTGCAGCCGGTGGGGGCGGTCTTATAGGTCTCGGTGCCGTCGGTGGAGACGGTCAGGAAGACGACACTGCGGAGGGGGATGATCGCACCGTCGGCGATGAGTTCGCGGGCGGAGGCGATCTGGTGGGGCTTGAAGTCGGTTCCGGCGTTGGCGTGGCGGATCTTGGCGGCGCAGGTGGGGCCGTAGCCGGTGGCGCGGCTCTTGGCGCTGGTGAGGGTGCGGCCGCAGCGGAGGCAGTTGGTGTGGTCGATGGTGCTGGCCATTGGGTCCCCCTGGTGCGGCGCTCCCTTACGTGACCAATGTTGGCCTACCCAGTAGGCTTAGTCAAGGCACTTGGCCTACTCGATTGGCCAATCTTGTGGGAGACTCCTCCCTATGGACACCGCCAAGCTCGAACTCGCAGCCCAGCGCTACCGCGACGCCGAAGCCGCCCTCGACGCCGCCCGCACCGACCTGCAGACCGAGGCCGTCGCTTACCTACAGGGCACCACCGAGCGCGGTGCGCAGGCCTCCGTCGTCCGCATCACCGGCTGGACCCGCGAGTATGTCCGGCGCCTGGTGAAGAGCAGCCAGGAGCAGGGCAGATGAGCGGCATCCCTGAAGAGCACACGTTCTTCTGGGTGATCGTCAGCGTCGCGGTGCCCGCCTACATGTTCTACGTCGGCGGCGCATGGGCCGACGTGGGGCTCTGGGTGCTGGGCGCTGTCGTAGTCGGCTGGATCGCCTACTTCTCCAGGCCGACCTGATGCCGAACCTGGACCGCTCCGTCGCCTGCGACTGCGGCCACCCCCAGCCCGAACAGGACGTCGGCCACCGGCTCGTCTGCGCCATGCTGGACCGCCGTCTCGCCCACCTCAGCCGCGATGACCGGGCCCGCATCGACGCGGTCATGGACGGGCTGGAGGGCCTGGCCGACGACGGCTGGACGGGGACCGTTGCCATCACGCCGCCGGCGGCCGGCCGGAAGGAGACTGATCGTGAGCGATGACCTGGTGGCGTTCCTGGAAGCCCGGTACGCCGAGGCGACGTGGATAGACCGTCAGTTCGGGTCAGACGGCATGAACACGCACTTGAGGGAGGCCGACCGCGCCAACCCCTTCTGCGCCCTGATGCGCTGCTTCTTGGACATCTCCAACAGACCCGTGATCAGGGCATGGGCCGCATAACGCGGGTGATCCGGATCCCCAACATCACGCGGCCATGGGTCACGGCGCACACCAAGATCCAGCCCACGCACTTGATCGACTGGCAGCGTCCAGACGGAGTCCGTTTCAGCGTGGGTTACATCCGCTGGGTCAAGACCCTCTTCCTGCACCACGGAGTCCAGGTACACGGACGTACCATCCGTATCCGGGCTGAAAGCCGCGCTACTGGGGCCGATTACCTCCCCGGTGTCCGAGTCCCTGACCATCAGACTGGGATTGAAGGCCGGCACCCAGCGCAGGACGAGCTCCTCATCCGGGATCGTCGGGTCGTCTTCGCCCGCCACGGTCCCATCCCCCCTCGTTGTTTCCCATGCTTAGCGATTGGCAGCCAAGCGTGACATGTGAGCCAGGAACCTGCGCGTGTCCTTCATCAGGCCCTTCATCGACCTAGGGTCCAGCTCCCCCTCAGCGATCATCCTGCCGTCGCTGCTCTCAGCGCTCACGAACGGCTCACCGTCGGCGTCGATCTCGATCTCGATGGAGTTGCCGGCCGCGTGCCACTCCGCCTGGATGCCCCCGCTCGGAAGCGGAAAGAGCTGGACCGGCAAGCTCTGCCAGTTCATCACCGCGAGCAGTACCTGAATCGTCGGCCAGACAGCTTCATCTCTGACTGCTTTGGCTCCGCGATGGTTCCAGCCATCTTGCAGAGCCAGCAGCTGGTTGATCTTTTCCTCGATGTCGCGCACGTAGGCCGGCAGCGCCATGCGGCCGCCAGAGGAGAACGTGACCGCCCGCTCCTGTGCCACTGGCACCGGCACCTCAGTGGACATAGCGCTCAGCCCGGTAGGCCAATCGAATGACGCGTCGCACGGATACGGCGTCGTCAGGCCGGTCACTGGCCGGTCATCCAAAAGCGTCATGAACGCCTCCCCCACTGTGCGTGCTGCGCTTCGGTCGTGAGCTCTGCAAAGCTGCGAACCACATGCTCATGGGCGTCGTCGATGAAGGCGAGCGCCGCGTCGATGGACGTACCGTCGGTTCGGCCTTGGGCCGTCATGGTCATGAAGACTGCTACTTCGCCGTTGAGCCGGCCGCCTGGCCCCAGGGCTACCGCCAGATGCCCGGCAGGGCCGAGGCCCGGAACGGGGAAGTCGAATGCGGCCCTGGCTCCCACTGGCTGCCCCAGGTGATGGCCCGGGAATGTGGGCCAGCCGCGCACTACGCCGTCGAGCGTGCCGAGAGACCCGCCCGTCGCTTCTATGGCGTTGATGTAGCTCACCTCGGCGTGCGTGATCTCTAGCTTCCCAAGGCCGTCGCGGTCCAAGAAGTCGGAGAGGTCAGCCAGCCGGTCGGCCAGGTTCTTGCGCACGCTGGCGAAGCGCGGGTATTCACCCCGCGGCTCACCCTCACGCCAGTTCACGATCAGGCGGTCCTGCTGCAGCTGCACCAGGTCGTGGCCGGATGGGTCGATGAACCAGAGGCGCACGTCCTGCCCGTTCCCGAAGAACAGCTGGATCGCGGGGCCACCTGCCGCGTTGGGCTCGACGACCGGGGGCAGCGGAGGCTGCTCCTGAACGGTGGGGAACTGCTCTCGCCACTGGTTGTACAGCGGTGCGAGTGCCACGCCTCGAAGGCCCTGAACCGCACGGAACTGCACTCCGCAGGCCACCTCGATCACGGGTGGCCGTTCAAAGTCTGGCAGCTCGCTCACTGCGATCTCCTGAGGGTCTGGGTCTGCTCCCACGTAACGAACCATACCCATCAGCGGACGGCTCCTCCCGATGTGGTCGGTGTGGCCGCGTATGGGGCCCAGCGTACGAGGGACCCCTGGGCGGGCGGAAGACTGCGTATACCCGGAACGCGCGCTTGTGTCGTGTCGTTCCCGTTAGCCGTCGCCGAGCACCTGCCGGCGCGCCGCGTCGGCCTTCCGGTTCAGCGCCCGGGTCATCTTGATGGTGATGTAGGTGGAGGCGATACCGAGCACCACGAGCAAGACCTGGGTGATGACGCTGACCACGGCGACGTTCTTCGTCGCGTTCGTGATGATCAACCAGATGACGCCGCCGGACAGCCACGCGGCCCAGATCTGGCGCTTCTCGCGGCTGACGGCGCGCTGTATGTCGCTGTAGGTGGGCTCGGGCATCGCGGGTCCCCCGGGTCGTTGGTGCGGTGACCGCCATGATGCGCCGTTGTGTGGGACCTGTGCAGGGTCGTGATTGAACAGTGACACGCTCGGTGGCACCCCGCGCCCGAAGGAGATCCACGCACAGGGGTGGCCAGGGCGACGGACGGCGATCTACGGTGCTGGTGGGCAGGCCGGCTCCCCATCCCAAGTGGCCGTCGGCCCCTCCCGCAGCCCCCGCTTTGGCGCCACCTCGGCGGGGGCTGGCCCATGCCCGGGGCAGCGCAACGCCCCCTTGCCGAAGCGAGGGGGCGTCGTCGTCTCCGGGGGCCACTACCCGCGAGTTGAGGGTCCAGTTGCCTGGTCCCGGCCTGATCCCGGCAGACCTTTCCAGGCCAGGGGCATGGTGCGTTGGTCGCGCAGCCCCAGTGTGGCACGACGAGGCCCCACCGCGACGGGGGGACGCGGTGGGGCCTCGCTTCGAGTGTGCCAGGGTCAACGCCTCGACGGCGGCCGACACTCGCAGTCCTCCGGCGCCGCGCCCAGGCCGGCCGCGCACGCGCAGTGCTCCAGCCCCATTGGCCCATCAGCGTCCGGGCCGTGGCAGTGGTCGCACAGGTTGTCGGACCGGTCCTCGTTCATGGTGGGCATCCTTCCGCGTACCGACTGATGGCGTATCGAACTATCTGAAACCCACGCGATGTGGTGCATGGTCACTACTGGTGTGGGCAGTTCACCCACCACCCGCAGACGGCGCAGTAGTCCAAGCCGAGGACGGCACAGATGCGAGCGATCATCGCTACGCCACCTCCTGGCGCCGGTCGTCGGCCGGCTTCACAATGAACCCAGCCCCTCCCCCGATGTCCTCAACTGCTGGGGTAGCGGTAGCGGTAGCGGCCGTGACCTGCGGCGCTACCCCGCTACCAGCCTCCTCAGTAGCGGGGGAGGGGAGCGGCGGCAGGTCGTCCCGATGCACCCCCACCGCCACGCCCACGCCTCGCACCTTCACCGAGTGCCGCACGCGGATGCCCGCGTCGGCCAGCACCTGGCGCACGTCGGCCTGACTCCACTCGCGCGACGGGAACGCCCGGGCAAGGTGGTCACGGACCGCAGCGACGTGCAGGCCGCGGCCGTCGGCCATGAGTTGGTGCAGTACGCGGAGCACCTCGTCGGGGCCGGGATGGTCGTCCTCGCCGGTCTTCCCCTCGGGCTGCTCCTTCGGCTTGCCGCTGGCCCGGTAGGCCAGGACTGCCCACACCACGCAGGTCCACCACATCGCGCTGGGGATCGACTGCCACGTCGAGAGCAGCAAGTGCAGCGGGCCGGGGGCAACGTGGAGCAGCACCCGCGCGGCCGCGTAGAGGAGGCCCCATCGCAGCGCGGTGTCGACCAGGCCGCTGCTCTCCCCCAGCCACCCCCGAATGCCGGCAGCCCGGGCGCGACCGGACTTCGCGCCCAAGCGGGCGATGCGCACGGCGAGGATCACGGATCCGTCGCCGATCCGGCGGACCGCGGTCCGGATCCACTCCATCGTCGTCGGGGCCGCGCTCACGTCCAGGCACCGCTCGCGACGGTGCCCAGCAGTTGCGCGCCGAGGTCGTTGGCGGTGGGCACCACCAGCTGGCCGAGGAACGCGAACAGGCCGCTGGAGATGCCGAGGAGGGTGCCGCACCACACGCCCGAACCGAACTTGCCCTTCAGCGTCTTGGCCAGGCGCTTCCACGCGACGATGACCAGCAGCATCGCCACGACCACGACGATCGCTCCGTTGCCGTCGAGGCCGGGCGCGGACCCGTTTGCAACGGTCGCGGTGGAGTGGCCGGTCGCGGCGCGGGTGACGCCGTCGCCGATGCCGTTACCGATCCCCCGGAGCAGCCCGGCGAGCTTGCCGAGGAGGCCGGCCGGGCACGCGACCATGAGGGTCCCGAACGCCAGGCCCGCGCCGAACGGGATGAGGGCTTTGGGGTTGCGGCCTCCTCCTCCGCCGGGCGGCCCGCCCTTGCCCTTGCCGCCGGGTGCTGCTCCGCCTCCGCCTCCGGTGCGGAACCACAGGTAGAGCTCGCGGACGACGAGGAAGACGCCGATGGCGAGGCCGCCGCCGGTGATGGCTGTGGTGCCTTGCAGGAGGGGCGCGGCGAGGGTGTTCACGGGGCGACTCCGGTGATCAGGTAGACGGTGGCGCGGACCACGGGCAGCGCCAGGACGGGGCCGAGGACGGCGGCGAACAGCAGGACGCGGGTGATCCAGCGGCGCACGGTGTGGTGCCTGTAGCCGTGCGCGCCCGCGGCGGTGGTGGCGAGCATGACCGCGGCCAGGACCCACGCCCCGGCGGGGCCTTGGTCGTGGGCGCAGTCGGTGAGGGCGCCGGCCCACCACTCCCCCATGGGGAGGGCGGCGACGAGGGCGGTGCCGTTGTAGACGGGGCGCAGCCTGTGCCACCACGGGTCGCTGTCGGCCTCCGGCTCCGGATCCGGGGGGAACGTGGCGTACGGATAGACGGGCTCGGGCGGGGTGAGCGGCGCCGGCTGCTCGATCGGCGGGGGTGGAGGGAGGCGCCACCAGTCGACGTCAGCCACTGATCCCCCAGCCGATCAACTGGACGACGACCAGCACGTACGCCAGGCCGCACAGGCCCAGGCCGAACCCGGCCATGAACGGGGCCGGGCGCTGGCCGCCGAAGACTGCGACTGCGAACACGATCACGCCGGTGAAGAAGAGGCCGAGGGCGGTCATCCGCTCCTCCGCAGGCCCCGCAAGTACCGGTCGACGGTCTCCTGTCGGGCGTTCGCGTTGGCGACCTTCTGGACGTAGCGCAGGACCCGGTCCGGCTCGTGGATCCCCGCATCCGTGGCGGTCCGGACTGCCTCCAGCACGGTCATCGGACCGGAGGCCAAGGGCACGACGTCGGCATCCGGATCCGGGGATCCGTGCGGATCCGTCTCCGGATCGGCCGGATCCGCGTCCGGAACCCGATCCGGATTCACGGCTCCGAGGGCTGCGGCCTCGGCGGCGACAGCGCCCTGCGCCCGCTGCAACTCCCGGCGGACCGGAATCATCGCCAACTCGCCGCCGGCCTTCGCGCGCTGGATGTCCACCCACTGCTGGGTCTTCGGGTCGAGGGGCTTGGCGTGCCGGCCGAGGACGACGGACCACAGCTCCTTGACGATGCCGGACACCGTGGCGCCGATGATGCCGATCGCGGCCTGTCCGGCGAGCCAGCCGTGTGCGCCGACCGCGGCCATGGCGATCAGCAGCGCGAAGCGCCCGGCGATGCGGGGGCGGCGGGCTCCGGCGGGGTCGTAGCGGGCGTGCCATTCGACGGCCATGCACACGATCCATGCGAGGTCGAAGGCGACAGCTGCGGCATAAGCAGCGGCGGTGACGGTGACGCGGGCGAGGAGGTCGCCGATGCTGGCGGTGGACCAGACGACGGCGACGGCCAGGAGCAGCGCGGCGATGGCGGTGACGGCGGTGAGGACGATGCCGTCCCAGTCGCGCGGGGGGACGGGTACCTGCTCCCAGTACTCGTCGAGGACGAGCTCTTCGCGGCCGTCGACGGTGTGGGGGACGAGGCGCTTGCGGAGGACGGGGCGGGTCTTCACCGGGGGTCTCCGTTCTTGCGAGTGGCGGCGTACCAGATGGCGGCGGCTGCGACGGCGAGGCCGATGCCCCAGACGCGGCGGCTGATCCGGCCGGCCGCGAGGTACACGACGACTGCGGCGAGGAGCGCCATGTCGGGTGCGATGAGGAGCACCAGGAGCGCGGTGGTGGTCATGGCGCAGGCGGTCGCGGCGAGGAGGATCAGGGCGGTGCGTGTGGGCATCGGGTGCTCCGGGTCGTGACCGCGCCCACCGCCCCGTGGGGGAGACGGGGAATGGCGGTGGGCGCGGCCGTTCAGGGGGGTTATCGCTGGCGGTCGGTCCAGGTCCAGCCGTCGCGGTCGGCGGCGGTTGCGCCGGTGCGGTGGTGGGTGTGGCGTCGGCGTTCGGAGCGCTGCTGCTCCTTGCGGGCCTTGCGGTCGGTGGCGGACTCGCGGCCGGCGTATCTGGTCGCGGCCATGTCGCGGTCGTTGCCGCCTCGTAGCCAGCCGAGCATCAGCCGGCCTTACGGATCTGCACGGCGAGCGCGGCACTCTCAACCGCGTGGGCGCGGGCGTGGATGCCCTGGATGTGCGCGGCCAGCTTGGTGTCGGGGTGCTGCGCGTGGGTGTAGTCGGCGGCGGCGTCGGCGAGCAGCTGCTGAACGCTGGTGGGCTCGCCGGGTCGCGGAAGCTTAGGCAGGGCGGGCACGTCGTCGCGGTGCTCGGTACTGGGCTGGCTGGTGGTGCTGTCGGTACCCTTCACGTGGATCTCCGTGTGTCTTCGCGGGCTGCGGAGGTCTGGCCCCGGCCAGTGGAGCTGCGAACTCCGGCCGGGGCCGCTTGCGTTGAGAGGCGGGGCGCCTCCTCATGGACGACCGTACAGGGTCCCTGTACGCTCGTCCAGCAGGTGAGCCCCCCATCCCCGGAAGGGAGCGGCTTTTGCCTGGCAATGACGGCGGAGAACAGGAGGCCCGGTCCGTGCTGGATGCGGTGAAAGTGACCGTGGAGGGTCTCGCGGCCGCCGACGATCTGATCGCGAAGGCGCGGGGTGCTGGCGTCCTGCTGTCCGGGCTGCCCGAGCAGCAGGCGGAGTTGAGGAAGATCCGGCAGGACGCGGTGGTGGGGCTGCGCGCGGAGAAGGTCAGCTATCGGAAGATCGCTGCGGCGTTGGGGATCTCGGTGGCGCGGGTGCAGCAGATCGAGGCTGGCGAGCGTGGGCGGAGCACGAGGGGTGTGGCGCCCGAGGAGTAGCCCCGGGCATGCGTGAGGCCCTGCCAGTCCCAGGCTGGCAGGGCCTCTGCGTGTTTGGGGTCAGTCGCTGCTGCCGTGCACGACCAGGGCGTACGTCTCGGCGAGGGTCTTCAGGCGGTCCAGCTTGTAGTCGAGCGTGCCGCCCTCCTTCTTGACCTCGTCGACGCCTTCGGTGATGGCAGTCAGCAGGGCCGCTCGGGTCGCCTTACGGGGGTCGGCGCTGGCGGCGACGTGGTTCTGCAGGGACACGGCGTGTCCTCCTTGTGGCGATGGGGTGTTGATGTCTGAGATGACGCCTGAGGCTGACGCTCAGTTCCCCACGGCCAGGCGCGCCGTGTACTCCCGGATCCGCTCGTACTTCTCCTCGGTGGTGTGGCCGTTCCACCGTGCTCGCGGGTCGTCCGGCTCGACGAGCTCAACACTGTCGAATAGGTGGCCGTCGCGCGGGCTGATGTGCCAGGACGCTTGGTGGCCACCGATCGTCAGGTAGACGATCAGCCAGCCGTCCTCGTCGACGTCCGAAGCCGGTGTGATGACGGCGCCCGGGGTGAGCTCGGCGAGGAGCGCGATGAGGTGGGCGCGCTCGCGGTATGCGCCGTCGCGTTCGGCGGCCAGCTGCTCGCGGGTGGGCTTCTCGTACGGCTGCCACCAGTCGGGCGGCTCGACGATGAGCGGGGCGGTGCGGACTTCGGTTGCCACGTCCGTGCCGCGTTCGTTCAGGGTGAGCTTGCCGTCGGGGGTGCGGACGTGCGCCTCGTAGCGGATCGTCCGCTGGTCGTTCTCCTCGACGATGGTGCAGTCCCCGTTGATCGGGATGTCGTGGGGGTCGACGCCGTTCGCGGTGAACCAGGCGCAGAGCTGCTCGCGTCGTTCGGACCAGTGCTTCATGTCAGGCCTCCGTGATGACGCCGCGTTGCTGCGCGCGGATGCGGCGGGTTAGCTCGGATTCGGTGCCGTCGTCGTCTGGCACGACGGGTGGGTGGGTTTCGAGATGGCGGCGGGCAGCGGCGATGACATCACCTACGGCGGCGACGCCCTCCTCGGTGAGCGCGCCCGAGCCATGGAGGCGGATGGGTTCGCCGTCGACGTCGATGACGCGGCAGGTGTCCGTCTCGGGCGCGGGTCGGTAGCGGTCGGTGCGGTGCTGGCAGTCGCATGGGGCGCCGGGGCCGGGCGCGCCTCCGCAGTGCTCGGAGGCCGGGGCGCGGAGATCGGCCGCGTCACGGCACGGCTGGCAGATCATGCGAACCCCGGCGCATCCGCCGGCCGGTGGTCCGCGACCAGCTCCAGGAGCAACGCCCCGTCCGCCGGGTCGTAGCCGGTGATCCGGTAGACGACCTGGTCGGCGATGTTCAGGCTGCCGTCGCCGAGGAGGTAGATGTAGGCGCGGCCGTTCATAAGCAGGCCGAGGTCCATCTTCGTGCGTGCCGGGGCGGTGTCGACGGTGATCGGGTGCCCGAGCTCGCGGGTCATCGTGAGGGGCTCGTAGGTGAGCTCGACGCCGGGCGGCGTGCCGGGCGTGATGCCCTTCATGCGCTCGCGCTGCTCCTGGGTGGGGTATCCCATGGTCATTTCTCCTTCGGGGGTCGGCGCCGCCGCCACCGGCCGAGCCCCGCGAGGAGGGCCAGGCCGACGGCGGCGACGGTGAACAGTTGGATGGCGGCGGTGGTCACCGCTGCGCCTCGGCGTGCGGTCTGGCCAGGCGGGCCCAGTCGGCCCAGTCGACGGGCGTGCCCGCGCCGTACGTCCCGTGGTGCCAGGTGTCGCGCTTGGGGGTGTCGCGGCTGTCGGCGGTGGGGTCGTAGTGGCCGGCCTCGCGGGTGCAGCGGGCGATGTCGCCGCGGGCGTTGGCCTGGATGGTGGCGGTGCAGAACAGGCTGCCCGTGGTGGCGGGGGCGTCGTTCGCCGGGCCCCAGTAGGCGGCCACCGCTTCACGCACGGCGTCGCGTGTGATCACCGTTCCGGGCGGCGGTCCGGCCGCGCGCACGGCCTCGAACTCTTCGGCTGTCAGGATGCCCTCGACGTGGACGACCCGGTCGGGCTTGTCGCCCCAGTTGTCGATGGCCTCCATCGCGTCCGCGGCGCCCTGGCGTAGCACTGCGTTGAGGCTGTCGTAGAAGTGCGCGACGGCGTCGTGGCCGGTGGGCTGGCGAGGCCCGTCCTCGTGGGTCTCCGCCGCCAGTGCCGTGGGGCAGGTTGAGGCGTGGCGCACCTGGTAGCCGCCCGCCACGCCCGGCCACGGCACCCAGGGGCGGGCGCAGTTGCAGAGCTTCTCGCGTTCGAACGCGGCGCGCAGCTGCTGCTCCAGGTCCGCGGACAGGGCCGGGGGTCGGGGCGGTTCGGGAGCCGCGTAGTGCATGACCTTGACGGTGAGCGTCTTCTCCGCGAGCGGGACCTCGGCAACCTGCTGCCCGTCGATGTCCTCGCACGTCTCCGCCGGGTGCATCACGTGCCGGCCGGACTGGCAGGGCCGCGGCTCGGGCTCGGGCGCAGCCTCGATCAACTCGACGATGGAGTGCCGGGGCAGGATGTTGTGCCACACATTGTTCGGGTCGTCCCCCGCGCGGACCATGAGGTACTCGCCGTCGCCGAGGCGGTGCCAGGTCCCCTCGTAGGTGACGCGGATACGGTCGCCGACCTTCCAGGTGGGCTGGTCGTGGTCGGGGGTGGGCTGGTCGCCGAGGGCGCTGTCGAGCCAGCCGGCCCAGTGGCGGGCGCCGGTGGTGGCGTGCATGTCGGCGACAACTTCACGCACGCGACGGAGCTTGTCCTCGGCTGCACGCACCTCCCTCCATGCGGCCTCGTGCCCGCACTCACTCGGGTCCGAGAACCCAGCGTCCTGCTGATCCGGTGCCGTCCTCGGCCCGTCGGCGATCATCAGCCACCGCGCGAAGTCGTCCGGATGGATCGGCGCCCCCTGGTAGCCCAGCGCCTCGCCGGTCCCCGTGCTGGTCACCTTGCTGAACGTGGCCAGGACTTCGGCAAGGACGTAACGCACCTCGTGGGCCTTCGCCGTGACGAACTTTGCGTGGCTGAGCATCGAGTCGACGGTGCGCTTGCCGTCGTCGTCGAGCATGCCGCGGGTGATGCGCAGCTCCTCGGCGAGGCGTTCCTGCTCGATGATGGCGGGCTCTAGCCGGTCGGCCTTGGCGCGCATCGCAGGGTCGAGGGCCTCGTTCGGGGCGTCCGGGTCGGGGCAGTCGAGGCGGGAGCAGGTGACGTACCCGCCCTCGCCGAGGAAGAGCGAGCCGCCGCAGGCCGGGCAGCGGCCCTTGACCCACACGTGGGAACGGGCGGCGAGGCGCTCGCGCAGCTGCCACAACTCCTCCCGCGCCGCGCGCAGCTCATCACCGAGCGCGCCGTGGTTGCTGTAGAAGCACTGGCCACCCTGGTACGCATCTGCGAGTACGCGGCGGATCACCTCCAGGCGCTCGTCGGCCGGTGTCTCCAGCAGCCGGTGCAGCCACTGCGCGTCGGTGGGCGCGACAGCCTCGGGGACTGGTGTGGGGTCAGCGCCGGCGCGCAGCCGGGCGACCTCGAGTTCGAGCCGCCCCCTGACTCGGTTCACCTGGGCGCGCCAGTCTGAGCAGCGGGGGCAGGTGTGCTTGTCCCCGCCGTCCCAGGAGCGGCCGTTGCTGGTGTCGGCGCCGCAGTGCTGGCACTTGGGGCCGTCGGGCTCGGCGGGCTGGTCGAAGGTGCGGCACCAGGGGCGGTGGTGTGCCTCGGCGGCCGGGTCGTAGGCGCAGGAGCAGCTGGTGGCGGTCTGGTCGGTCATGTGGTGCTCGTCTCGGTGAGGGCCGGCAGGGCCTGGCGGATCTGGTCACGGAGTTCACAGCCGGCGCAGGCGAGGTTGGCGGCGAGCTGGTCGTGGCGGGCGACGCTGCCGTGGAGGGCGGAGAGGTAGTGCTCGGTGCGGGTGAGGAGGTCGATGGCCGCGGACGCGGGGGCGGTGCCGTTGGGGAGGACCATGGCGATGACCTCGCGGGCGGACTCGATGTAGTCCGCGCGGAACTTCTCGGGGCGGCTGTTCCACCAGTCATCGTCGCCTGGGTCTTCGAGCCAGTCTTCGGCGGCGAGGTGGCGGGCGATGCGGGTCTCGTTGGGCGCGGGGTTGGGCATGTGGTGCTCCGGGGTTGAGGGCCCGGCCGCGCAGGGGCGGCCGGGCGCGGGCGGGCTCAGGCGGCGGCCTTGGCGGTCGGGCAGGGGTAGACCAGCCCGCACTGCACACAGCAGGAGTCCCGGCGTTCGGTCCGCGGGTGGTGGAGGGCGCGCACGGCTTCGAGGCGACGCTCGGCCTCCTGCCGCGCCTCGTGCGGGGTCAGGGCTCCCGGGGCGTGGCGCTGCACGACGAGGGTGTACATCTCTGGCGACTCGGCGACCTTGACGTCGAACTCCAGCTTGGTCTCGCTGTAGTTGGGGGCGTCGCCGAGCAGTCCGCGGGCCGCACCGACCCAGTGGGCGACGAGTTCGCGGGCGGGTTCGAGGTCCATGTGGGCGCCGTTGCGGAACTCCATGGATCGGATGCCGGTCTCGTCGAGCTGCTTTTGGATCCAGCGTTCGGCGGCTGCCTCGGCGAGGACGGCTTCGACGACGGGGCGCAGGTCGGAGGCGGGCTGGTCGCCGTCGAGAACCTGGGCGGCGAGTTCGGCGAGCTGGTCAAGGTCGTCGGTCATGGCGGTGTCCGTTCAGTCGATGTAGGCGGCGGCCGCGATGACCGCGGCGATGGCGAGGGCGACCAGCAGCCACGGGCCGACGGCGCGCCAGTGGCGGTACAGCTCGCAGACGGCGATCCAGGCCGCGAACGTGGCGAAGCCGAGGACGACGGGCGCGGCGCAGATGAGGGCGACGAGGACGCCGGTGTCCTGGCTCATGGGGTCGGCTCCGTCCAGCCGAACGGGGACTCGCCGTGGTCCTGCTCGCACACGGTGGTGAGCAGCGGCAGCGGGATCACCGGGCGGGCGGCCGGCCGGAAGTGGACCACGCCGCGGGGCAGGGACTCGTCGGAGACGAGGGGGAAGCCGCCGTACTCGCCGATCTCTGCGGTGGTGATGGGCTCGCCGAAGCGCTCCGTGAGGGCTGCGCGGAGGCTGGCGGTGAGTTCGTCGAGCGTGGTCGCGGTGGCGGCGATCTCTTCGGCGGGGCTGGTGTGGACGACGGAGTACTTCATCGGGTGCGTCCTTTGCGGCGGAGGGCGCGGGCGAGGTCGCGGCGCTGCCGGCGGTTGAGGCGCAGCGGGGCGGGCTCGTTCTGGCCGGGTGTCTCGGTGGTGATCTGCTCGCGGATGAGGCGGCTGGTGAATTCGCCCCAGCTGTCGGCGTCGTCGGCCTGGTCGTCGATGACTTCGACGTAGGTGATCTGGGTGTTCCAGTGGGCGCCGGGGCGTGGGGTGTGCTCGGTCGTCATCGCTGCGCCTCCTTGGTCGGGTTGGCCAGCTGCAGCAGCACCGCGGCGTGGCAGTGATCGGGCTGGCCGGGCTCCGGCAGGGGGCAGGTGCAGGCGAGGTCCTTGCCGCGGAGCAGGTGGAGGTCGGCAAGGATCCGGCGGCGGTCGAAGACCTGGCGGCCGATCCGGTAGGTCTCCTGGTACCAGTGGCCTTCGGTGCCGACGCGCAGCCACTCGCTGTAGAACTGGGTGACCGCGCTCCGTGGATCGGTCATCTCGGCTGCGATGGCGTCTTTGATCGTGAACGGGTTGCCGAAGCGCGACGGGCGGCTGACGACCACGCAGTTGTCGGGCTTGCGCCAGCCCTTGACTCGGCGGCGCTGGATGCGCTTGGGGCTCTTGCGCTCGGCGAGGTAGGCGCGGAACTTCTCCACCTCCGCGCGGTCGCCTTCGGACATCTGGAACCGCGGGTTGTTCCCACAGCGCGGACCACGCCCTCTGGCCGCCATCACGCCTCCTCGACGGTCTCGGTGGTGGTCCGCTCGCGACGGACGAGGCGGAACTGCTGGCTGGGAACGGCGTCGCGGCAGACGGCCAGGCGCTCGACGGCCTCGTCGCGGTCGTCGTAGTCGACGCTGGTGGCGTGCCAGCCACCCCTGTGGCCGACCTCGATGTGCCACGTGGTCGTCTGGCTGGTGCGGACGTCGGAGCGAGGGCCGTTCACGAGACGCCCCCAGCGGCCGCCTGAGAGCCGCTCGGCCCCTCGGACATGTCTACGGACATCGACACGCCGCCCAACGTCTCAGACGGGCGCACAGAGCCTCCGCCCTCCCGGCCACACATCGGACACCCACCCAGCACCAAACCCAACTGCCGGCCGACCCGCACCGCATCGATCCGCCGCTCCACGTGCAGCTTCCGGAACAGCCGCCGCGCGTGGGACTTCACGGTGTCGACGGTGACGCAGTGCTCACGGGCGATCTGGCCGTTGGACAGGCCGTTGGCCATGGCGCGGAGGACGCGGAGTTCGGCATTGCTCAGCGTGGGGTGGGTCATCGCTGTGCCTCCGTGCTGGGCTGGGTCGTTGTCTCGGTCTGGCGATGGGCGGCGGGGTTCATGGGCGTGTGCTCCTGAAGGTCGATGGCGGTCTGGCCGGCTTGTGCGAGTGCGGCTGCTCGTGTGGCGGATCGGGTCTGGGCGTGGTGGTCGCGGTCGTAGTGAAGGTGGCAGCCCTGACACATGGCGCGGAGGTTGTCGTCGTGGCAGTTCTCGGGGGTGTGGTCGAGGTGCGCGACGGTGAGGACGACGGTGGAGCCGGTGCCGTAGGCGAGGAGGCCTTGGCGGTTGGGGCAGCGGCCGGTGTGGGTGCCGCGTCCGCATTCGCCCATGCATTCGCAGAGGCCGGCGGCTCGGATGGTGCGGATGCGGAGACTGATCTCTCGCCAGTTGTCGGGGTAGCGGTGGCGGTTCTCGGGGCGGATGGGCATGGCGGTCGTTCCTCGAGGGAGGTGGGTGTGGGTCATGCGGTGGCTCGGTGGTCTTCTCGGGCGCGTTGGCAGGTGCGGCAGGGCTGGCTGGTGTCGATGTCGGTGCCGTCGTCGCAGCGGGGGCTGGTGCAGTCGTTGCGGAGGAGGGCGTTGGCGACGCCGAGGGGGCGGCGGATGCGGCCGTCGGTTTGGGCGTCGTCGTAGCCGCGGAGGTGCCAGCGGTCGGTGGCTCGGGTGATGAGGCGGTCGGGGGTGATGCCGCGTCCGAGTTCGGCACGGATGGTGGCGTCGATCATGAGGGGGGTGTGGCGGGAGGTGCGGGCGAGGCC